>JBBTTB010000007.1:0-31366 GCA_038064455.1 Patescibacteria group bacterium
TAGCTCAGTTGGTAGAGCAGTTGCCTCTTAAGCAAACGGTCGTAGGTTCGAATCCTACCGGGCGGACACAGTTTGATAGCGCGAGCGCACCTCAGCAACGCTCGCGAGATAAGCATCCGCAATATGCGCAGCGTCTTCTCGTGAGACGCCTCTTCCTATAGAAATACGGACTGCGCTCGTAACGAGGCCTTCTGGAATATTCATTGCGGTGAGCACGTGAGATTGAGTCCCCTTGCCTGATTGGCATGCCGCCCCCACGCCGACGCACACTCCCCGCCGCTCCATAGCAAGCATTGTCTCCTCACCTAATGCTCCCGGCGCAATAATGCAAAGATGGCCCGGCAACAACGTACCTTGCCCAACACGGATAATGGAAGTATCGGCGTTGTGAATGCGCGACCAAAGATCATCACGAACAGAGGCCGCCGCCTCGCCACGCGGATCATTGTGCTCCAACTCTTCGAGCGCTGCGCCGAGACCGAGGATGCCGCTCACATTTTCACTCCCTCCCCGCACACCCCACTCTTGGCCACCACCTCGCACGAGAGGATGCGGCACTGCGGCACGGGCGACAAGAACGCCAGCACCAAGAGGCCCGTGCAATTTTGTGCTATTAAAAGAAACGAAGTCACACATGCTCGTGCGAGCCAGCATCCCCCATGGAGCAGATTGGCATGCGTCTACGTGTATAAGCGGCCGAGGAGTGCCGAGCGTAGCTGTACGCTCGCTCACTAATCGGCACACATCTTCGATTGGTTGCACGATTCCCGTTTCATTATTTGCGTGCATAACACTTACCATGCGCACGTGGCCATCTATAGACGCCTCGAGCGAAGGCAATGAGACCTTCCCACTCGGCTCAACTGGAATTATTCGGACCACCACGCTAAGCGAGGAAAGATCTGACGCGAGCGCAAACAAAGATGGATGCTCGATGGCGCTCATCACTAAAACATCTCCCGGCTTCCAGGAAATTGTCCCGCGGAGTGCAAGTGCGTTTGACTCGCTCCCAGAAGCAGTAAATACGATATGTTCCGGCCGGGCGTGCGCAAATTGAGCAACGCTCTTTCGAGCATTTTCGATAGCAGAGCGGAGTGAGCGACCAAGAGCGTGCGGTGCAGAGGGGTTTCCTATGTACCCAATCGCCTCGCCCATGCGCGCACGCACCGGCTCAAAAGCCGGTGCGGCAGCAGCATAGTCAGCATAGATTGTCTTCATGTATTACGGGGCCCACGGGCGTCGTGGTGGCCACAACGCAAGCGCAAGACACGCCCCCAAAAGGCCGATGTCGCGCACTGTGACCTCATTAAAGCCATAGATTATTAAAACGCCGACCAACAAGAACGCCCCCGCGGCGGCGCACCATCTGACCAATAGTCCTGACGCAAGGCCAATACCAATAAGCGTTTCACCAACCCCCTGGAGACGAATAAAGTCGGTAGCGCCAACGGAAAGGCGCTCGACAAGTGCTGTCAACCATTGAGGGAGCCACGCATCAACCCAATACTGCGGCTCAAGAATCTTATGTACCCCGAACCACACAAACACGATCGCGAGACTTATGCGAAGGATGAGTGTGGGAGATGCAGAAAATGGCATATGCGCAGTATACAGCCCACTCACCCGCACGTCTACGCACGAGCGATGCAACGCTCTTCAAGAAACGCGAATGTCCGCTCGCGCAGAAGCGATGGCGCAATGCGTGCGCGAAGTGAAACAAGGTCAATCGCATTTGCATCTTTCGCAAAGCCTCGAGCAAGAGCTTCCTGCACGGCGCGCGTAAGAGCTTCTTGAATATCTTGCTCCGCAACGTCCAGCTTGTGTTGCCCCGCGACGGTTTGCAGCACAAGCGCGATCTGCGCCTGACGGGTTGCCGCGACGCGCCATTGATTGCGCAGGTCGTCTTGCGTTTGTTTGAGCTGTGCAAGGTACATGCTCAATTCTAATCCTCGCTCATGGAGATCTTGGTCAAATCCAGAGATCATACTGTCGAGCTGTTCCTCAACAAGAAATGCGGGCGCTGGAACTGGAGCTGCGCTTATAATGCCATCGAGTATCGCGAGACGAACGCGCTGGCGTTCTTTCTCTTGCGCCTCCTGCGTGAGACCGTTGCGCACACGATCCTCTAGGGTGGCCACGTCCACAAAATTGCCAAGCGATGCCGCAAAGGCGTCGGACAACTCTGGCATCGCCACAGCGTCAACTTCTTTTATAGAGGCCTTTATGGAAAGCTCCTTACCAGCTATCGCCTCATTCCCAAAATGAGAAGGCACCGCCAGCGTAAATGCGCGATCTTCTCCGGCCCGCGCGCCCACTAGCTTCTCTTCAAAGCCAGGAATCATGGTGTCGCTCCCCAAAATGAGGGGGTAGCTTTTCTGTTCCCCTCCCTCGATGAGTTTTTCAGCATGGCGTACTGAAAAGTCAACGATCACACGATCTCCTAAAACCGCTGGCTCATCTTTTTTAGGGGTGAATGTGGCGCGTGAGCGGCGAAGCTGTTCAAGGGCCTTTGTGACATCTCCATCGCTTACAACCGGATCCCTTCGCTCAACGCGAATAGTATCAAGCGCTGGAAGCGCGTATGGCGGGTAGACGCCAATCTTAACAGCAAACTGCACGCCGTCTTCAGTTTTCTTTTGAACCTCGACTGATCGAACCGAAGCAATGCGCACACCTTCTTGCTTCGCAAGCTCATCAAGTGAAGCTCGGACCGCACGCTCCGCGCCCGCCTCACGAATCGCTTCGAGTGTACGTGCGTCGAGCGAATCTACGGGCGCCATGCCGGGGCGAAAGCCGTCTTGAGCGGCATGCGCACGGTGCTCGTCGCGCACCGTCTTTACGTGATGTGCAACATCTTCCGCAGACAGCGCCACCTCATAGGTGCGCACAAAGTCAGCGTCTTTTGTTTTTGTATATTCCATGAGTTTAGTTTGCCACCTCAGGCGCAGGAGCTTCGACAACCAAAGGCGCTTCTGCAGGCGCGCTGGGTGCGGATTCACTTTCCGCCATCGCTTCTTGGGCGGTCATGGTTTCATTTGGAGAACGCACATCGATACGATAGCCGGTCAACTTTGCTGCAAGGCGCACGTTCTGACCGCGACGACCAATAGCAAGAGAGAATTGGTCTTCGGCCACATTCACAAGCGCAGTGCGTTCTTCACCGGCGCCGATCTCAACGTTCAAAACTTTCGCTGGAGAAAGCGCATTTGCAATAAATTTTGCCTGATCGGCATCCCAGAGAATAATATCAATTTTCTCACCGCCAAGATCATGGATGACCGTCTGTACGCGAACGCCTTTCTGCCCCACCAGAGAGCCAATAGGGTCAACTCCCTCTTCGTGTGATGCGACGGCGATTTTAGATCGAGAACCCGCTTCACGGGCAATGCCTTTAATCTCAACCGATCCCCCTTCGATCTCCGGAACCTCAACACGGAACAACTCGGCGACAAGTTGTGGGTTTGCTCGGGATAATACAATCACTGGACCACGGGCGCTCTCTTCAACGCGAACAATCATGAAACGATATCGCTGGCCAATGCGATAGTGCTCGGTGGTCATGTGCTCTGCGGGCGGTAGAACCGCGGTTGTGCGTCCGATATCAACGAGTACGAGTGGGCCTTCGCGGCGCTGCACCACACCGCTCACAAGCTGACCTTCTTTACCCTTAAATTCAGAGAATACCGCTTCACGCTCTGCCTCACGCAGGCGCTGTATCACAACCTGCTTCGCCGTTTGCGCAGCAATGCGACCAAAGTCACTCTTTGGCTCGAGGCGCTCTACAATCTCTTCACCAACCTGTGCATCTGGACGCTTTTCGAGCGCTTCAGAAAGGAGGACGTGTTTTTCAGGATTAAATTTTACGCGCACGACACCGTCTTCTGTTGTCGTGGTGGCCGCCTCGTCGACAACTCCAGCAGCGCGCTGGGCGCGACGCTCTTGAGCGTCAACGGCGTCGAGCCGGTCGTGTAGTAAGGCTTCGGGGATTGTCCCCGTAACATATCCCTCCTCATCAACGCCCTCCACAATAATATGAGCTTGAGCTACCGAGATGCTCCCCACCTCACGGTCAAGGACGGCTCGAATAATCTGGCCCTTCTTGCCATAGTCGCGCTTATACGCAGCCGCAATTGCGGCCTCGATAGTCTCAATAACGCTTGTTTCTGCAATTCCTTTTTCATCAGCGATTTGGTGCACCGCTGACAAAAACTGCTTCATGTCAATCATAGGTCAGTGCCGCTGATAACGAATTGGCCCGCAGAACTGCGGACCAAGAGCACTACCAAGCGAACATTGAGGATGATTCTATCACGAGAAAACCACATCGTCAATAAACCGTTTTTTACTGCAACAAGAGTGTCTATTATCCACCGTTCGCTCCTTTACAACACCCCGCGCTCGGGTAAGGTTGCCTCAGACATGCCAGCATCTCGAGCGCCATCACCACACTCTCCGGAAGAGCTTGAAAAGAAGCTTGAAGCTATCGCGGCAAAAGCGGCGGAGGATTCCGCGCGAAAGCGTGCAGACCAATCACAACTCCCCTTTTCCACACTCATAGGAGTCCCCATTGATCCCGAAGCGCTCGCGCTCATTCCAGAAAACACCGCCAGGGAAGCCGGGCTTATTGTCTTGAATCAAGACGGGGCTACGTTAATGTGCGCGACAACAGACCCGTCGTCCTCTAGCGTGGCGCGGCTTAAAGAAAAGCTGGAGAAAGATGGCCACACTGTACGCATGCTCGTCACCACCCAGCACGCTCTAGACCAAGCGCTCGAACGCTATCAAGATATTGTCACAACTCAATTATTCACTGCTGGATCTGTTTCTGTGCAGAAAGAAACCCTTGAAGGCGCGCTGAAGCAGATCACTTCCCTTGCGGATGTAGCAGGGGCCTTGCACAGTAAAGCAACCACTCAAGCCGTTGAGCTCGTCCTCGCGGCTGGCCTTGCACTCCATGCATCAGACGTCCACCTTGAGCCACAGACAAAAGACGTCCGCCTCCGCTTCCGCATTGATGGATATCTCCACGACGCCGCAACACTTGCACGCTCTGATTATCAAAAAGTCGTGGATCGCATTAAGGTCCTTTCTCGCCTGAAGTTAAACATTCGAACCGCGCCACAAGACGGACGCTTCACCATTGTTCAAGGCGACGCTCCTATTGAAGTGCGCGTTTCTCTGCTCCCTAGCGAATACGGTGAGACACTCGTGCTTCGTTTACTAGATCCGCGCACCATCTCGGGAGATATTGATACCCTCGGAATGCGGCCCGATCTTCTTGAAGCTCTTACAAAAGCGCTCGACCGCCCAAACGGGTGCATTCTCACTACGGGTCCAACTGGATCTGGAAAAACAACAACTCTTTACGCATCTATTAGAAAGCTCAACACTCCCGACACGAAGATTATCACCATTGAAGATCCGATCGAGTACCACCTTGCGGGGGTGTCTCAAACACAGGTAGACGCGCCGCGCGGATATACCTTTGCATCAGGACTTCGCTCTATTGTGCGCCAAGATCCGGACATCATTCTTGTTGGTGAGGTGCGCGACAACGAAACAGCGGACATTGCTATGAACGCAGCGCTTACGGGACACCTCGTTCTCGCTTCACTACATACCAATGACGCCGCTGGCACCATTCCGCGCCTTCTTGAGCTTGGAGTATCTCCTGGAATTATTGGATCGGCGCTCTCTGTCGCCATTGGACAGCGTCTCGTGCGCGTTTTGTGCCCCACGTGTAAGGTGGTTCAGGCGCCGAGATTAGAAGACCTCTTATTCCTTCAAGAATATTTGAATCCCATCCGCGAAAAGTTCTCACTCCCCTCAATTGATGAAACCTTGCGCACTGCAATGCCCCCAGAAACGAATACGTGTAAAGAGTGTGGGGGCCTGGGATATCGTGGGCGCACTGGTGCATATGAGATTATCCCCATGTCTACCACACTCGAACAGCGTATCGCGCAGTCTCCAACCGTGTCTGAAGTGCGGGAGCTTGCGCAGGCCGAAGGAATGGTGAGTATGACCCAGGATGGGTGTATGAAAGTAGTGAACCAGACAACATCCGTCGCAGAAGTGCGTCGTGTACTTTCATAAAAACAAAAAGAACCGCTGAAACCTGTAGGCAAGTCCACTTCCTAAGAGGATGTGGGGCAGGATAATTCCGAGGAGCAGCCCAGTCTGGACCAAGCTGTCCGAGCTAAGAGAGTATCCCAGATTGAGCTGGAGTGTGGTAAACCACGGGAGCCCAATTGCCTACAGATTTCAGCGGTTCTAACACGAAAATAAAATCCCGGATCTTTGCGGGAATCGCATAGTAATTATACTCTATAAGATATGGATGTCAAGACGTCCCCCATCGCCCCAACACCTACCCAAGACGACCGCTCTCTTGATCTTGCCCTGCGCCCAAAGCTGTTTTCCGAGTATGTGGGCCAAGAGAATATAAAAGAGAATTTACGGGTCCTTTTAGGCGCCGCGAAGCAGCGCGGAGACCCCGCAGAACACATTCT
Source organism: Patescibacteria group bacterium (assembly GCA_038064455.1). GTDB lineage: Bacteria > Patescibacteriota > Minisyncoccia > 2-02-FULL-40-12 > GWA2-44-9. The sequence goes on from JBBTTB010000007.1 coordinate 6,513, forward strand.
CCTTCATGGCCCATCTGGCCTCGGCAAGACAACACTCGCCTACCTTATTGCATACGAGCTTGGGGCTCAACTAAAAATCACCTCGGGCACAGCGCTTGAAAAAGCTGGCGACGTAGGGGCGATTCTTACAGGACTTTCTGACGGTGACGTACTGTTCATCGACGAGGTACATCGGCTCAACGCTTCGGTTGAGGAAGTTATCTATCCAGCGATGGAAAACTTTAAACTAGACATTGTTATTGGAAAAGGCAACGCTGCAAAGACGCTGCAAATTGATCTCCCACGCTTCACGCTCGTCGCGGCAACTACAAAGATCTCCGCGCTCTCTTCCCCGTTTCGCTCCCGCTTTGGCGCACACTATCGTCTCGATTTCTATACTGAAGCTGATATTGCACACATCATTGATCGTTCCGCGAAACTCCTTCAGATACCCCTGGAGTCGGGCGCCCGAGAAGCCTTAAGCGTCGCGTCGCGCTTTACGCCACGCGTCGCAAATCGTCTCCTCAAGCGCGTTCGCGACTTTGCACAAGTACACGGACACCAAGTAGTGTCGGCCAACGTTGCTCGCAACGCGCTCGCAATGCTTCACATCGATGAGCGAGGGCTCGAAGATACCGACCGCAACATTCTCAAAGTGATTCATCGCCAATTCCAAGGAGGGCCCGTGGGTCTCAAATCAATCGCCGCAACACTCGCGGAAGAAGAGTCTACGCTCGAAGAGGTCTACGAACCATACCTCATGCGCATTGGATTTCTTGCGCGAACACCAAAAGGACGCGTCATAACGCTCGATGGAAAAACACACATTGAACCCAGCGCTTCATAAGCCTCCAATGGTAAGAATTTTGGGCATCGATCCTGGCACGCACCGGGTCGGTTTCGGTGTTGTGGAGCTTGAGGGGCAACGCCTTGCCCCCATTGCTTTTGATACCCTTGAGTATACCCTCCCATCTCATGGAGAGCGTCTCGTTGCCCTTGAAAAAGACGTGGTGGCGCTCCTCAAGCGCCACCAGCCTCACGCCGTTGCTATGGAGCGCCTCTTTTTTGCACAGAACAAGACAACAGCACTTAGTGTAAGTGAGGCTCGCGGGGTTATCTCGCTCTGTGTTGCGCGCCGAAAACTTCAATTACTCGAGTTCACCCCATCACAGGTGAAGCTGGCGGTAGCCTCTCATGGGCAGGCGGATAAGCGTCAGGTCACCCACATGGTCAAGCTCTTACTCCACATCACTAGCCCCATTGCTCATGATGATACGACCGACGCGCTCGCAGTTGCTATTTGTGGTGTGAGTGCCTATCGACCACAGCATCGTTGACATAGAAAATAGAAGCACTACAATATCGACACACTGATTCGTAACGCCGTGCTGATGTGGGGGCATGCGCACCCACATCCATCACTACGTTGCGCTCTATGATGTACGCGTTTGAAGAGTTGTGGCTCCACGCCGTTGCGCGCCTCGATGAAGGCGAAGAGCCTTTTGAATTAAGCGACGAACCAGGTCTTGAAGATGAGGACGACGAGGAGGAAGACGACCTCGACGATGAAGATGAGGACGACGAGGAGGAAGACGACCTCGACGATGAAGATGAGGACGACGAGGAGGAAGAGCTACTCGCATAACCTCCACAAAACCCCCCGACGCGTGTCGGGGGGTTTTGTTTCTTTTACTTCACCTTTCTAAATTCACGACTCCCCACTTGAATAACGTCTCCGCTTTTTAGATTCGGCCCCGTGGCCCAATCAGTTACCTTTTCTCCATTCAGCCGCACAGCTCCCTGCTCAATAAGACGCTTTGCTGCAGCTTTTGACTCCGCGAGCTCCCACGCCACAAGAGACTCGGGCCACGAATTCCCAGAAACACTGGAGACCTCTTGGATACTTTCCGGTAACTCCCCGCGAGTAAAAATCTTCTCAAAAGAATCTTGTGCATCACGCGCAGCCACATCTCCGTGATAGAGGGTTACAATTTCGCGCGCAACTTCTTGCTTAATGTTTTTAGGGTTCTCCGATATAAGGCGCCGCTCCGCATCTGTAACACGCGCAAGCGGGACTGTGGTCGCATATGTAAGAAGCGGAATAATGGCGCTGTCGGGCATTGCCATGATCTTCCCAAACATTTCCTCTGCAGAGTCACGAAGTGAAACGTAGCGCCCCTCGCTCTTGTTCATAATCTTTTTGCCTGTCGTCGGATCCTCGAGAAGCTTCGTAGTAATAACAAGCTTGTCTTTATGCTTCAGCGACTGAAGGAGCTCGCGGCCCATCATCATGTTAAAAAATTGGTCATTCCCCCCAACCTCCGCATCAATGTTGAGTGCGACAGAATCATATCCCTGCATGAGTGGGTAAAAAAATTCATGTAGGTGAATCGGATTGCCCGCCTCGAGCCGACGTTGGAACATGTCTCGGACAATCATCTGTTGCACTGTAATGTGGCTTGCGAGCTTGACGACATCAGTAAAAGTCATTGGCCCAAGCCAGTCACTATTGTATGCGATCTGGAACGATCCCGGTGCAAGTATCTTGTGTACCTGATCAAGGTATGACGCCATATTCTCCTCTACTTGGGCTCGCGTAAGCGAAGCTCGCGCGGCGTCTTTCCCTGTAGGATCTCCAATCTGAGCAGTAAAGTCACCTATGAGAAGCACCGCCTTTTGCCCTGCCGCAATCCACTCACGAAGCCAGAGAAGGTTTGTTGAATGTCCTAGGTGAATATCCGGCCCAGTCGGATCTATCCCAAGATATACCGTGAGCGGTTCGCGCGATGAGGCAATGCGACGAACCGCCTCCTCTTTTGAAGGAATAACCGTGTGCACGTAGCGCTCAAAAAGGGCTTCGATGTTTGCCATAATGATACGGTATTGTACCACAGACACATTTCTTGTGTGCCAGCATTTTTTATTGTATAGTTTTTCAATGTTTTCTCCATCCGTGCGGCGCACCATACATCACGCCATTTGGCTTTTTGCGTGGCTCACAACTCTTGGCATTATTGCCGGGCTTCTTTTTTTTATTTACATCCAAGCCACGCTTCCAGACCCACAGACCATTATTGATCGCCGCGTCGACCAATCGACGAAAATCTATGATCGAACGGGCATGGTTCTTTTGTACGACATTTACAAAGAAGAGCGGCGCACCATTATCCCGTGGGATCGGATCCCACAGAATGTGCGCGACGCAACCGTCGCAGCAGAAGATGCAAACTTCTACAATCACCGCGGCATTGATGTAAAAGGAATCATCCGCGCATTTATTGAAAATGTAAAAGAAGGAGACCGCTCTCAAGGCGGCTCGACAATCACCCAACAACTCATTAAGAAAGCGCTTCTTGGTGATCAAAAAACGCTCTCTCGCAAGGTCCGCGAGGCCATGCTCGCTCTCGAGATCGAGCGCCAATTCACAAAAGATCAAATTCTCGAAATGTACCTCAACCAAATCCCGTATGGATCAAATGCATACGGTATTGAGGCTGCAAGTCAAACATTCTTCAAAAAACCCGCGGGCGACCTCACTACTGCAGAGGCGGCGCTCCTTGTCGCGCTTCCCCAATCTCCCTCGCGCCTATCCCCTTATGGATCACACGCGGACGAACTATACGCACGTCAGGCGTATATTCTTCGCCGCATGCATGAGCTCTCCTTCTTGAGTGATGAAGAGTATGCTTTAGCGCAGGCCGAGAAACCCACCCTTTCTCCAAAAGGCTCTACAATCTCGGCGCCCCATTTTGTCATTATGGCCCGAGAGTACGTACTACAAAAATATGGGGAGGAAACAATTCAAAGTGGCGGTTTAAAAATTATCACATCCCTCGATGCAACGCTTCAAAAAACAGCCGGGGAGCTTGTCGCGAAGCACGCGGAAGTGAATGAGAAAAAACACGGAGCGACAAATGCCGCGCTCGTTGCTATCGATCCAAAGACTGGAGACGTCCTTGCCCTTGTCGGCTCAAGAAATTATTTTGACGTTGAGCGCGAAGGAAACTTTAATGTAGCAACCGCGCTTCGTCAGCCGGGCTCGTCTTTTAAACCATTTGCGTATGCTGGGGCAATTCAAAAAGGATACCCCGATGGTACTATTCTCTTTGATGTAAAGACTGAGTTCAATCCACTGTGTAGCCCAGAAGCGACCCAGCGCAAGGACTCCCGAGGAAACGACTGCTATCACCCTCAAAACTATGATGGACGCTATCGCGGCCCAGTCTCTCTGCGACAATCACTCGCACAATCACTCAACGTAACATCCGTGAAGACGCTCTATCTCGCGGGCATTCAAGAAACCATTTCCCTCGCGGAGCGCATGGGAATCACCACGCTTCAAGATCGTTCGCGCTTCGGACTTGCCCTTGTGCTTGGCGGCGCAGAAGTTCGTCTTATCGATCTCGTTTCAGCATATGGTGTTTTTGCAAATGACGGCCTAAGAACCCCCTGGGCTCTTGTTAATCGGATTGAGCGAGCTGATGGGTCTATATTAGAAGACCGCGCAGTCCAAGCAACGCGAGCGCTCGATCCTCAGGCGGCTCGAATGATTTCTGATATTCTTTCAGACAACGCCGCTCGAGCCCCTACGTTTGGAGCCTCTAGTCCTCTCGTTATCAGCGGAAGGCAGGTTGCTGCAAAGACAGGAACGACCCAAGCAAATCGAGACGCTTGGATTGTTGGATATACCCCATCTCTCGTCGTTGGTGCGTGGGCCGGCAACAATGACAACACCCCAATGAATCGGACTGGTACTGGTGTTGGTGTTTCAGCTCCTTTGTGGAATGAATTTATGCGCGCGGCGCTCTCTGGGAAGCCATTAGAGACGTTCACTCCCCCGGACCCCATGTCCTCTGACAAAACAATGCTCAATGGCCTCTGGCAGTCTTTTAACAGCTCTAGCGGCGCACCCGAAGCACACTCCATCCTCTACTATATCCAAAAAAATAATCCCCTTGGGCCAGAGCCTACGAATCCCGCGTCTGACGACCAGTTTTCTAATTGGGATCGCGCGGTACAATTCATATACCCGTCTTCACAAAATGTTCTGTGAGACTCGTATAGAAACTCGGTAGCCAGAGAAGGAGAGCCTTTCTAGCTCATACTGAATTTTAGGAAGCAATAATGTAAGCTCTTGCGCGTAGACGCTTTGTGGCACTGTAAGAATAATATGTCTTGTCTCCGCATCAAGAGAACATTGGACTCTCTTTTCGAGCATGGGGCTTTCTTGCTTATAAATCTCCTGCAATAGTGCGGAAACAGCCGCCTCGTCTTTCATGTGGCGCGCGTACGTGTGTAGCTTTTTCGAAAGAATGTACTGAATTGATCGCGCCATAACTCTTATGTCCTTAGTGGCATAATAATATACCGGGTTCCCTCTTGTTCTTGTGTCGGCTTTAAAACAATGGGGCTCGTGGGACTCGTAAACTCTAACACAAGCGCATCCGTATCAATTACCCTCACTCCGTCGAGTATGTATCGAAAGTTTGCAGAGACCGAGAATTCATCACCCTGTATTGTGGTCGGGATCTTTGTTTCAACCTCTCCTCTTTCAGCGTTCTTCGCTTGAATAATACATTCTTCTTTCTCGGCACGAATAAGAATGTCGGAGATACGAGAAGAGAATAGTCCTCCGAGCCTTACTGCTTGTTCAAAGTCTCCTTTTTGTACTAACAACTTACTTTGCGGACGTTCGGGTATAACGCGCGTATAGTCTGGATATACCCCGTCTATAACGCGCGTTATACATACACAAGAGTCGTGTACAAATGCGACTTGGTGTTCGTGAATAAAAATTCCTATCTCACCCTCAAGATCTCCGGCAATACGGGAAACTTCCAAAACGGCTGATCGCGGAATGATAACGTGTGTTTCGCGGCTCGCTTGTGCTGGAATCTTTTTTTCTACAAGACGAAAACTGTCTGTTGCGGCAATAATACACTCTTTCTGTGTGAATTTCATGTAGGCGCCCGCCAACTCGGGCCTGGCATCGGAAAGAGCCATGGTGTCGTGGGTAACTTGCAGAAGTTTTTGTAAATCACTCGTACGCAGCACACACACCTTCCCCTCAGTAATGGTTGGAATAATGGGGAAATCTTTTGCATCAACTCCGAGAAGTGTTGTCCGAGCGCCCTTTCCTTTGATAATTATTTTTTGATCTTTTACCGAGAGCTCTAGTACGTCGTCATGAATACTGTGAAGAAATTCGTGAATAACTTTTCCGGAAACAGCGATACTTCCCTCTTCGTCAACACGAGCTCCTAGTGTCGCGGTAATACCAACCTCAAGATTTGTTCCAATACACTCAATCTTTCCTGGACGTGCGCGAATGAGCACATAAGAAAGGATCGGGAGCGCTCCCGCCCTTGCAGTTGTTCGCTCAACGTACGAGAGGGCTCTTAGGAAGTGGTCTCGGGAAAAGTGTGCTTTCATAGCGTAGTAATTACTATAGTATATATACAAACTATTATCATTATTATAGGACGCTGCGTCGGTGTATAACTCTGTGTATAATGTTTGTTTTTGTGGATGTTTTCTAACTTCTTTTTAGCGTCCTCTCTGTGGATATAATGTGTGAATGTCGGTGGTATTGTGAGGAGAGTTGGGTATGACTTAGGGATATCTTTTCTCTTTTTTATCTTCTCAACCCTGCCGTCACCACACTACACACAGGCATATCAACAAGATACACACTACTTTAAAAGCGAATCATTATAGACACGCTCTCGGATAAGCGTGATCTCTTGCTTAACTGATTCATCCTCTGACTCCTCTCTTTTTATTTTCTCACATGCATGAATTACAGTTGAATGATCGCGCCCACCAAGCTTTGCTCCGATTTCAGGGAACGAAAGCTTTACCTCTTCTCGAAGAAGAAACATAGCGATCTGTCTTGGTTTTACAACTTCTTTTTTCCGACTCCTCTTTAAGAGGTCGTTTTGAGATATACTATAAAAATCAGCGACCGATTTTAATATAGATTGAGGGGATGTTTTTCGATACGGTACACTAAGGTATGCGGTAAGTATATTTTTTACCTCTTTTACGTCGGGGAGCTTATTGTATATTTGTGCGAACGCGAGTACGCGATTAAGAGCCCCCTCGAGCTCCCGTACATTCTTTTGAATATGTGTAGCGATATATATAAGCACCTCGTCGTCTGCGGCATATCCTTTTTCAGTACACTTTGAGTGTAAAATAGCGAGGCGAGTTTCGAAATCAGGCATCCCAATATCAGCCATCATCCCACCCTCAAAGCGTGAGCTTAGGCGTTCTTCAAGTGTAGGAATTGCTTTTGGAAGACGGTCAGATGTGAGAATAACCTGCTTATTCCTTACGTGGAGCTCATTAAAGATTGAAAAGACGATTTCTTGAGTTTTGTCTTTTCCGGCTATAAATTGAATATCGTCGATAATGAGGAGGTCTAGTCGCGCATATGTATTTTTAATATCCTCAATCGTTCTTAAACGAATACTTTCGAGAATGGTCGCAGTCAGCTTCTCTGCTGAAATATAGAGGACGCGTCGCTGGGGGTTCTCTGTGAGGAGTTTGTTCCCTACCGATTGTACAAGGTGTGTTTTTCCAAGCCCAACACCACCATAGAGAAAGAGTGGGTTATATAATTTCCCCGGATTCTTCGCCACCGCTTGAGCCGCCGCGAAAGCAAGTTCGTTATTTGATCCAACGATAAAAGATTCGAATGAGTACTTTCTATTGAGGTGTGTTGTTTTATCAACATCTGAACTGATTTGAGCATTATTTTCCTCAATCTCCTTCTCTAGAATTATCTTAGAAATGTCTTGCTTTGTAATATCTTGCTTTGGTTGGCCAATAATATAGCGCACATCACGAACTTCGGGGGCGTGCTTCCTAATAAGTTGGATAATCTGCTTATGAAATTTGTTTTCAAGCCACTCGCGCACAAAGCCATTTGGAACACTTACGAAGACTCCATTTTGGTCTCGGGATACTATTAGGGTGTTTTTAAACCAAGTTGTAAAGTGTGCGCGGGAAAGAGACAACTCCATTTCAGCGAGAACAGCTTTCCAGAGTTGCTCATTCGTCATTTGCATGGAGGGTGGATTCAAACGAGACCGTGCTCAACACTACCGTGCTCCCTAGAAAGCACAACACGATACAAAGTTGATAACTTGTTTATAACAGGTGGAGAATCGCTGTAAATATTGACGGACAATTTTATACGTTGTTTCGCCCAGTTTGACCCAAGTTTATGTGCCGTGGTATCCTGTTATTACATGAAATCAACACTGTTTCGTCCTAAGAAGACAAAGCGGAAGCGTAAGCATGGCTTTATCTCTCGCATGCAGAGCGCTTCGGGCCGCAAGGTAATTGCCCGCCGCCGCGCAAAAGGCCGCTCGCGTCTTTCGGTCTAACGTATGCCGCGGAGAATTGTTCGCTTCGGTTCCGAGCGCGCGGTACGCCTTTTTCTTCGCTCAACACCGAGTACAAGAAGGGGTTCGGTACAATGTTGGTGTGCACAAGATGGTAAGTCACGTCTTGCTATTATTATTCCAGCAAAAATAGCCCCACGACCGGCCGACCGTACGAGGCTTCGCCGCATTATTCGCACAAGCGTTCAGGGCGTTGCGAGGCAATCTCTCCGAGATACATCCCTTTGTGTGAGGGTTACAGGGTCTCCTGAGAGCGTTTTAAGGGATCTAGAGGGGGTATTTCAAAGTCTCTCATGAAGCATATTGCACTATTTTTTATTCGCACATATCAGATCATCTCTCCTGTTTTTTGGTCAGCTCGTATTATTCCTGTCGCGGGTGGGTGCCGATTCTTCCCATCGTGTAGCGAGCGTCTTGCTCAAGAAATTAATTCACACGGAGTGGTTCGAGGAATAACGGCCGCGCTTCCACAGCTTTCTTCCTGTCACCCGTGGCACGGCGCGCCAATATCTTAATGTTTGAAACCCTTCTTCATAAACCAGTTGTTAACCTACTCATCGGTATTACGGGTAGCGTCTCGGGCGGCTCTCTTGGTGTAGCTATTATTATTTTAACAATTGGCGTCCGTCTTCTCCTTGCTCCATTGTCTATAAAAACACTAAGATCACAACAAAAACTCCAAGAGCTTTCAGAAAAAACAAAAACACTTCGAGATCGTCACGCGAATGACCCAACAGCTCAAAACGCCGCAATCCTCCAATTATATAAAGAGCATAACATTAACCCCCTCTCTGGGTGTCTACCGCTCCTTATACAGTTTCCACTCATCATCGCGCTCTATAAAGGCTTTCTTTCTGTTCTCAGCGGCACCTACGCTTCGCTTTTGTATTCATTTACTCCTCAGCCAGGACAGCTTGTCACAATCTTTTTTGGCGTAGCGCTTACTGCCCCAAATCACGCCCTCGCTATTATTGCTGGAATCGCTCAACTAGCTCAGCTCTGGATTAGCTCACTACACCAGGCTCCATCGTCAACTCCGAACCCGCTCCAGTCTAAGCAGTTTCTTCTCCTCTTTCCCGCCCTTGTTGTGGTTATCGGATGGAACCTACCCGCGGGGCTTTCATTATATTGGACGATCTCAACACTCCTTTCTTTAGGAGAGCAACACTACGCTCGAGCTACAGCGAATCGTTAAGAGGCACTGTATATATCCCCACTCCACTCGCGGGGACAAGGAACACTTGTGTTTCGAGTGTGTTGATCGCGAGGGCGCGTACGCCCATTGTCTGTATTATTTTTTGCGCCATCGAAACTCGTCTGTCTGTTTTGAGTGAGTAAGAAACGAGACTTGTTTCTTGGCCATTTTTTATCGCGCACAGAATATGAGAAGCATCTTTTCTCCAAGCGCATAGTTTCGGCACCGTAGTGAGTGACGTCTCTATGAGCGTGAGCGGCGTGGTGATTGAGATGCCCGGCAAAGCTCCCCCTTGCCGTGGCATATGTGCTAAAGATGTGCCATCGGGAGACCAAAGAACCTCGAGGGTTGCGTGATGCGCGATAAGGCGAGTAAGGTCGCCAGCTTTATTCACAAGAAAAACATCCCCCGTTTTTGTGGCCTGGTTAGTTATCATGAGCCCCAAAGATTCGGGCTGCGGCCAGAATATGTCCCCTGCCCTGGTGCGGGTTTGTGTCCACCGGACTCGCTCTGAGCCGTCGAGCTTTTGTGTAAAAATACCTCCAGGTTCCCCGGGCTCAAGTGTTGCTAGAGAAAGTCCGTCAGGAGAGAATGCTGCGGCAATAGCCTTCGGCAACACAGAAGTCTTTTGTTCTCCGAGGCGCACGAGGCGTAGCTGTTCCCCCTGGGGGGTGCGAACTTTTGCAATAAGGCTTGTTTTAAGGGGTGACCATCGCACATCAATGAGATCCGAGATGCGAAGTGAGAGTGGGACCTCTTCTCTTGTTTCCGTATCTACCCGATAGACGCGCCCCGAGGGGGTGTCTATAAATAAGATAGAGGTGCTCGTTGGTCCCGCGGTCATAAACGAGACCGTGCGTTCCGTGATTGAGGTAGATTGTTCAATGGGCGACGGAGAGAGGTTTTTATCTTCTGGAACATGCGCCGAGCCTTGTTGTAGGATAAGGGCGGCTCCGAGCGATTTGCCGGGGAGATTATTAACAAGGTACCACCCAACGCCCCCAGAGGCGGAGAGAGAAAGTGCTATAAGAGATAGGAGAAGGTTTCTTTGGCTCATGGTGTTGGCTTCTTTGGCGGCGCGATAGGCGTTACTCCAGTTGCCCCCGCTACTTGTTGTGCGGCCCCTCTCATAACTGGGCTCTTAAGCGCGGGCGCGACTGTACTCGCCCTCTCCACCACCTTAGATACGGTTTTTCTTACTACGTCGCGTGACGAGAAGTACATCCAGATTAACACAATGCTTCGGATAGGAAGAGCTGAAGGAAGTGTAGGTATTTTTTCAATGCCTGCCGCTATAAGGAACTTTCGCATTTGAGACTTCGATGCGGAAGTGACGCTGAAGAGCACATATAAGAGAATGTCGGCGCAGAGGCCAACGAGCCAACCAAGCGTGCCTCCAGTAAAAAATTCTGCAGCATCAGCGGGAAGGGCGAGGAACGTGAGCCCAAATAAAAAGCTTACGATACCCATCTTTTTCTCTTCTTCCCCGCCCTCCTCTTCAAGCCCTTCTTCTCTGTTTTGTGCAACAGCTCGTGCAAGCGCTTGAGCTCGTCGAGCTTCATCTATAAGTGCTTCGCGCTGCTCTAAATCTTCCATAGTTAGGACGCGTTTAACTGGGCCCACTCTTTTTTAGCTTTTTCAATCTCAAGAAGTTGGCGTGGATCTGATGTGATCACCTGATCTTCTGCGTATGAGGCAACAACGCGAATGCCGATATGGCTCTGTCCCAAAAAGAAGAGCCCAAAGCCGACACGAGCTTCAAGGAGATAGTATTTCTCTGCGTCGGTGAGATTAAACGTTTCTTTTACCACTTCTATGGCCGCAGTCGATTGCTTCATGAGGATTTGCATTGAAGAGTTGGTTACGATCGCTTTGCCTTGTGGGCTCGCCATAAAGTCTGGGATGTCTTGAGAAATGGTGGTGAGACCGACATAGTATTTTCGTCCGCGCTTTGCGATGTTGAATAAGAACTCTGCCCCCACGGGGTATTTCATCAACCACCACGCCTCATCAACGACGAGGATGCGCTTTTTGAGTTCGCGGCGCACCTGCGTCCATACGTGATTAAGTACGAGATACATTGCAATAGGACGAAGTTCTTCTTCCATGTCTCTGATACCAAAGACAATAAGTTGGCCGTTGAGTGAAACGTTGGTTGGACGGTTTAAAAATCCACCAAACGTCCCTTCAGTAAACTTTTTCAAGCGCGTTGCCATAGCTTCCGCGCCAGTCATGCCCTCAAGAATCTGTTGCAGATCCCCAAGCACTGGAGCTTGTGCCTGCGAGAAGTCTGCTTCGGCTGAAATGTCTCTAATGGCATACGTTTGGATGAGCGCCTCGTCGAGGAGGGAGTCTTCTTGGGGTGTAAGCTGGCCTAGGAGGAGCTTCATGAGACCCGCGAGGTTGAGAATGTGAGAATGAAATATGTCCGCGGGAGATTCTCCGGGGAGGAGTGTGGGGAGGTCAAACGGATTAATATGCTGATCCGAATTAATAGAAATACGCACGTTGGTGCCTCCAACCGTTTCTGCAAGGAACCGATACTCATCTTCTGGGTCAATCACAATAACTTGAGATCCAAACATGAGTGAACGGAGAATCTCGAGCTTCACCGTGTAGCTCTTTCCCCCACCAGATGTGCCGAATACTACGGCGTTTGCATTAGGGAGACTAAATCGGTCAAAGAGTACGAGTGAGTTATTGTGTGTATTGATGCCGTATAAAATTCCCGTGCTTGAAGTGAGGTCGAATGAGGTAAACGGAAAAACCGAAGAGAGCGGCTCTGTGTTCAGTGATGTTCGTGCTTCTATTTTGTCTTCGTGGAGCGGCAGTGTGGTAAGGAATCCGTCCAGCATGCGGAATGTCGCTTGGCGCGTGGTGATGAGCTGGTATTCTAAAAGGCTCCGAGCTTTACTCTCTGACTCATCAAGCTCTTTTACACTATTTTCAAAAAGCGTGACATATACACCAAGCTCAAAAAACTTATCCGTCCCCTGCTGGAGGCGATCGCGGAGGTCTTCAATATCTACCATAGCAGTCTCGAGCATGGGATCCCGCACCTTTCCCTTTGCGGTGTCTTCAATAACCTGCGACTGAAGACGCGTGAGTTGGTTGCGAAGCTCTTTGAGTACGGCCGTCGTTTCTTTCGGAATGACATAAATGCCGATATCGAACGTGCGATCCAAGTTGATGAGCGGCGAGAGCCAGCTCGTGTGTAGGTATCGTGGGAACGTTCCAAGAAAAAGAGTCCTCGCAAAACGATCACCTATCTGGATATAGTTAGGCGTTACTTGAACGCCTGATGGCGCAACGCTGTCGGCAATTTTTTGTTCTTGTGCGTTGGTCATACGTTTTTTTGTAGTTCGACTCGCTCCTTAGGATTGTACCATTCAGCGAGAAGTGTATGGAGTTCTTCTTGCTCAAGAGTGCGCCCACGCACCCCAATACTTACCAGCCCGCTTATCAGTAATTCTGCTCGCTGTGCGAGCTGGTTTTTATACGTGGCAAATTGCTGATCGTCGAATTGCGGCGCTTCAGTCTTGGCGCTTCGAAACGCATTTTTAATATGTGAGAAAATCCCCCGCGACCCAGAGAGCTCGAGGACGTAGAGCGGAATGACGATATAAAACTTTTTCGTCATAATATTGGAAAGAGTGGAGAGCTCTTGTATAAACTTCGCATACTCACTCGCTTGTATGCGTAGGAGCTCATTTTTCTGCTCCCCAACAATTTTTTCCACCTCTTTTATATAAGAACCGAGTGAGAGCTTCCGAGAGTTCACCACAATCTCTATGGGAAAATCAACGGAGTTTAAAATACCCTGAAAACCCTGGAGAATCGCGGCCTGTTCATCAGAAGAGCGAAGCTCAAAGTTCATGGCGCTTACTTCAAGAACAGAGCGCAGGGATCCGTTCGCAAGTACCATAACGCCCTCTCGGATGTCTGCGACGTTTACAATTGTTTTAGTGGACTGTTCAGGCATTATTTATAGAGATATCTTTTAGGATTCAGTCCGTATGAGAGCGCATAGGCCACATAGTTAATAAGTGGCATGTCTTCAACTTTTAAGAATGCGAACGCGAGCGACGTAAACGCGGCGAGCGCCGCAACAGCTATAAAGGCGACGCCGTTTAGGAGCGCAAAGGCGATAAAAACAATAGATCCCCCCATCGCAACCCACAAAAACTGGCGGAGTGTGAACGGCCCCACGAGTCGCGGCTCGGTTTCAATAAATTGTGGAACTTGAAATCGCACCATAGTGTATTATACCCCAGTCTTGTTACGAAGATCGACGATATTGTTTGTTGCGGGTGCGCTGGGCGTTTTTGAAACGCCAAGAAGAGAAAAAATAAGCTCTATCCCCGGTTGTATAGTAGCGCTTGGAATGCCACGCCGCGCAAGAAGTGCGGCTACCTGTTCTTGGGGTAGCGTGTGGACAGCCGTCTCGCGCATCACAAAAGCGATTTCTTCAACCACATCGTATTCAAGGTCATGTTGGTCGCCGAATGCGACGAGTTTTTCAGCGGTCTCAGGCGCAGTGAGGGCTGTTTTTATTGTTTCGGGAAGGTCGCCGAATGCGACGATAAACGCATCACGAGAGTGCGCGTCCTCAGAAAGGCGTTTTGCGAAGTATGGCGTAACAATAGGATAGAGAAATGGTTCCATGGGCTATAGTCGAATAGGAATGCCGATGGCGAAGAGCTTAGGAGCGATGTTTGAATCAGGCGCCGTGAGCTTCTGGTGGATTTCTTGCTGTCTTTCTTTTGCTTGCACTAGGGCCTTTCCCTTCAACTTTACGCTCGCGCTAGGGAGTGGCGCGCTTACTGGGCCGAGCTCATTGGCGAGAGCTCGATACTCAGCGACGTCAGTCCAAAATTCTATTTTTCTTCGCTGCTCAGGCGTGGCTCCTTTTATAATGCCGCCGATGCGTCCACGATCGCCCTCAAGAACCTTAAGGAGCTGTGTGATAAATGTTTTATTCTCTGCTTTTGGTTCGAAGAGGTCTCGTGGCAATTCGCGCAGCGCTTTGGAATCAAGTCCAGAGAGCGCCGCTTCAAGACCTTGCTCAAGTTGTGTCTGAATGGGTAGCGGCTGCCTCAGTCCAATAAAGTCTTCTGGCTCGTTCGATACTTCGCGCAACTTAACTCCCTCAACGTTTTTAAGGGTGATATAGTCTTTCGTCTGCGCAATACCCTTCTCATCTTTCTCTTCGTAGGTTTGGCGCAGAATCTGCCTTTCTGTGGTCCAGTTCGGATCTTTTTTCTTCGCTTTCTTGAGAAGGTCTTTTACGTGGTCGCGTGCAATTTCTGTTTTTTGCTCAAACTCGATAATGCGCACCTCTCGTTGCTGGGGAGCCTCCCCGTCTCTGACCTTAAGTAGCTTCTCATCCCCTCCCGAGATCTGCACCATGAGTTCGAGCGCCTTGTTAAGATTTGGTGCACCAGCGATCTCTCCGTCTTCAACTTGTTTATTTACCTTTTCAGCGATCTTGTCACCAAATGTTTTCGCAGCACGAGGAGATACTTGTGCGTAGTTCTCATATACCTCTCTCATGCCGTCCAGAGAGAGCTTCCCTTTATCCAAAAGAATTTGGGCAGCGGCAAATGTTTCTGGGTTTTCGTAGTTTTTCTTTCGAAGCGTGTCGCGGAGAGCCTCAATAGAAACATCCTTGTCTTGGAGTGATTTTTTCTCGTCGCCGATATTTTTCGCAAATTGAGATTCACTTAACCCAAGCTGTTTTGTCCACCACTTCGCGGAATCTTCAATACCCTTCTCCCCTTTTGGCATTATTCTATTTATCCCGGGCGTGTCATAGAGCTTGTCGAAAGCCTTGCCCATCCCACCAGGAATTTGTCCCTTGAGGCCGCTTTTTTCGATTTCCTTTACTTTTGCCTGCCACGCACGTTGTGCGCCCGTGATACCAAGCGCGTCGTAGGTCATCTGTTTTGCTTTCGTTGCGCCCCACACGGCCCCAGAGCCCGCGACAACACCGCCACTGATAGCCGCCGCAGTCCCACCAAGAAAGATGAAGCCGACAAGGAGGTAGAAGAAAATAACTCCAAACGCAAATCCAAAAATACCATTTGAACCACTATACGTTTCTGTTACAGCAATAATCTCTTTTTGTTGAGCTAAGGTATAAAGACCTACATACAGAGTTAGAAGGAATATGGGTAGAAATGTGTTCCACTTTATAAATTCACTCACCCATCGATCCCAGATCTTTTTCTTTAGGCTTGGGATGAGATATGCAAAGAGTGCGATGGGAGAGGCTATAAGAAGAATCCAAAGTATAGGAACTCGGATAAGCGTGAAGATAACTGCAATTAAAAATGATATGGCAACGAAAGAGAGTAGGAAAATAGAGAAAAAGGCTTGAGGAATTTCCGCCGCATTTTCGTAGATGTTCTGATTTGATATTTTGAAATGCTCTTCAATATTAAGAGACGAACCAACGCGTTTCATAGCATCTTGCGTACTAGCAAGTATCGTGGTGCTGATAGAGTCAAAAATCTCAACGCCTGTAATAGTAATTGCGAAACTAAAATTCATGAGGATTGCCACGGCAAGCACTTGGGGCAGCATCTTTTGGATGGTGTAGTTCGGCCATATTTTTAAAATAGTGGCGTATGCCATAGTCACCATGGCAAGAATAAAGAGCATATTTACAAAGTTACGTGCGAGCACCCAAATATCACGAACAAAAGTATATTCGTGGGCTTTTGTTGACATAATAATCGACCATTCGAGAAACCCCGCTAATAGAGCCGTGGTAGCTCCAACAACTTGGCGTAGTAGAATAAGTATGTGGAGAGCGGCTCTTTCGAAGAAGTTGAAAGTAACCTCCCCAAGCCCCAGAAGGTCCCAAGCTGCTACTGCTGGAGAGGGCGCCGACAAGAGTGTTCCCAAGAGGACCAGTGTTCCCAAGAGGATTATTTTTTTTACAAAAAGTGTCTTCATTAAAATTGTGGTGGGATGCAGATTGCGTTTGGAATAAAGCGACGAACGAACCCGGTCCCATTATCACGCAGGGCTGAAATATCCGAATTCTCTTGGAAGTTATCTCCGGAGCGATACATGTTTACCTCTTCCCCGTCGTGCTGTGCGGTGAACCCTGCGGTACTCATTTCGTTAATGACCGCGGCGTGGAATAGATTTGCATTTGTGGACGCTGGAATCTGAATCTCGCTTGGATTGCCGGGGTTGAGGCCAACGTCTTCCCCTGCTCGCGCCCGATCTTGTACGCGATCAATGGCGAGCGAGAGATCGTCGAGATATTGGAAGCGTGCTTTGAAAAGCTCGTACGCTGGATCTCCAGGCCCGCCCGCAGGCTTACACTCACACCCTGGCCCACAATTTACTTGCGGAGGTGGAGAGGTGCTTGGAAGGGGGCTTGTGGTGTCGCAAAGCTCCGGATCGTTTTCCGGGTCGCATACAGGCGGGGGTGACGCAACGTTATAATCACTCGACTCCTCGGTTTCGCCAAAAATACGCTCAATAAGACGATTGGCGATGTTCCTAACCACGAGCTCCCCTCGGTCGTCAACAACAGTGACCCAGTCAACTTCTCCTTGGTAGCGAAGATTGTCTATATTACTTACCGTTGTGCCTGGTGTTTTGATTTTTGCGTATACCAAACACCCCGTGTTAAAAAGGCCAGGCACCAAACAGCTTGATTCTTTTGTCTCCCCACGCACGCCTCGGAATCCTTGGTTTGCGATGACCTCATTTTCGTCGGCGCTTTCTACGGCTGAAACTTGGCGGCTCATCTCATCTCTCAAAATTGCCTGGAGCCCTGAAGGATTGTTCTGCGGTTCTGCAAAGAGTTTATATACCGTATCCCAGCCGCCAGCGCCTGCAAAATCTTCCGAGAGCTTTTCCAGAGTGAATCCTTCAGGGAGCGTGCAGCGCGTAGCCTGGTCGAGCGACTGATCCCCTACGCGCGGGTTAAGAAGGCTTGATGCAATGCGCCCCTCATGCTGTGGGAGCACAGAATATGCATCGCGCGCTCCCTGTTTGAGATAGTTACACACAGCGCTTGAAGATTCTGCCGTTGCGTTTGCAAGAATGACGCGGAAGATTTCTTCACCACGCCGCTTAGAGTTTAATTGGAACTCTCGCCAATTTGTAACAAATGTTTCCGCACCGTCAGGCCCGCGTTTACGAACAATTTCCTTAAAATTTTCGAGAATATCATTAAGGGCGCCGCGAGCGAGACACCGTTCAAACATGGCCTGCTGTCGCTTAATTGCCTCCGTGGTAACGCGGAGTAAATCTGCTTTACTAAGACCTCCCCCGCCGAATAAAATGTTCCCGAGGCCCGGTACAATTGAGTTTGCAAGAGCGCTCAATCCGACTTTGATAGCGTGTTTCACAAGATCGCGCACAATCTCTTTCCCGCTACCCACCGTACATCGCGCGACGGTTTGTGCCGATGTGTTTACGAAAGTCGAAAGATCTATTGCTTGAGTTGTGGGTGTGCTGCTAAACATATGCACACTCAATATGGCAATACTTATACATAGAGCTACGACCTTTGTTCCAAAAAGTTTCATGGTGAGTAAATTTTGCTAAAGGGCGAGAGGGCGTTCGGGGTATCAATAAGGAGGATGCGCGTGATACTTGATGCGACGACGATATATTGGAGGGGGTCGCTCGTAATGTGCGAGCCATTTGAATAGTATTGGCGGGTTTGCTTAAGGAGGGTAAGAAGCTTGTCGTGCGCACTAAGGAATGTATTTGGGACAATTATAGTCTCAAGTTTTTTAATTTGCGCATCAAGAGTGGCAACATCGCTTGCTATAAAACGCGCAAGCGCAGAAGCGTCTGTCTCGTGGTCCGCAACCGCAACGAGGAACCGCTCATATATAAGAGGATTTTCTTGAGCAATCGCCAAAAGAATGGGTCGAAGTACCTTTGCATATGCTTCAACTATTGCCGGCGTACTAGGCGTGGTAGTGAGCGTGTGGGGCGTTATAGGTGGAATGTTCAGCTGTGCTTGGAGGAGGATGTCGTCAACAATGGCGCTCGCCGCTTCCTCGGTGAGGTCTCCCGAGTCTGTTGTCGCGCCGCTTGCAAGTGCTCCGAGCACAAGGTTCGTGGTGCGCTCCGTCACGTTCCCCTGCCCCTGGTACGGAAGAAGATCGTCTGGTCCGGGGATAAGTGGATCTCTCCCTGAAACGGTTTCTTCGCCGTCTTTAAACCCGTCTCCATCGGTGTCGGGGTTTTGGTAGTCGGTTCCCCAGAGCGCTTCTTCTCTATCGGGGAGGCCGTCGTTATCGGTGTCTACAAATTGAGGTGTTGGTGATGGTGCCGCCGCTGATCGTGTAAGTCCGAGAGAAGCTTGTTCCGCCGCATCTCGAATGGTAGTGAAGAAAAAGCTAAAAGCCCCGATAGTTCCGAGGGCGAGTACGGCGATCGTGATCGTCGCCTGTTTATTCATTCGTGCAAAGCAATAACCCCAGACTACGCAGGTTTTGCTTCCTTTAGTATACGCCACATCCCCTCTTTATATGTGGGTTTTTTGTTGATAGAAAAACCTACGATGCGCGCACAGAGGTGAATAGTGCTTGCCACTCCTCGCACGAGAGCTCCTGGGCTCGTGTCGTCGGGGGTTTATGGATGTCTGCAAGGTGGCTTTCTACGACTTCTCGAGGGAGCGAGAAGTGCGCTCCCAGAACTGCGGCAAGTTGTTTTCGTGGGTGTGAAAATCCGGCGCGCACAAATGCACAGAGGCCTTCTCTCGGGCCCTGTATGTGTGGGGTGAGCTGAATGACAGATGAAAAGACTCGTGGCGCTGGGCGGAAGCTGCCGGGGGCAACGTTCATGACGCGCGAAACGGTCGCAAAGAGTTGCGTGCATACGGCAAGGATGTTCATGTGGGGCGGCCGTGTCATCATGCGCTCTGCCACCTCTTTCTGCACCATAAAAACGATAGTGCGCGGGCGTGGCCATGTTTCTAAAACAGTGCGAAGGATCGCGCCGGTGATGTTATATGGAATATTTCCAACGATGCTATACGCTTCGTCTTCGCCGAGCGTGTGGCGAGGGTTCCATGTTAATATGTCGGCCGATTCAATCTGCACAGAAGGAATTTGGACAAATGTGTGTCGTAGGTTCTGTGCGAGGACGGGATCTTTTTCGATTGCAATGAGGCGATGCGAGCGTCGAGCAAGAATATGAGTGAGAACGCCGGGTCCTGGGCCGATCTCAATAATAGTTTCGTGTGGCTGTGGCGCGAGTGCGCTGATAATCGCATCGCGCACACCTTCGTTGACAAGGAAGTTTTGTCCGAGTGCTTTTTTTGCGCGTGGCAGATTCATACGTCGTAGTGTAGCACTTCGTCTTCTCCCCCACCTTGCCGCTCCCACTTAATAAGGTGTTCGGGAATTTCCCCTAGGAATCGTGATGGAATGTTTGATTGTGTGCTTCCAAACATGCGACGGAAGCGCGCATAGGAAAGGAAGAGACGTTCTTTTGCTCTTGTGATTGCGACATAACACAGACGTCGCTCTTCTTCGAGCTCGTGGGGAGATGCAAGCGTGCGATTGTGCGGGAAAAGACCTTCTTCCATGCCCACCACGAACACCACGGGGAACTCGAGGCCCTTTGAAGAGTGAATGGTCATGAGGGTCACGCTATTCGCGTCTTCGCGGAGACGATCCGTTTCCTGCAAGAGTGAAATGTGCTCCAAGAGTCCGGCGAGCCCGCTACTTTCCGGGCTATCAAACTTCTGTGCGACCGAGACAAGTTCGCGCACGTTTTCCATGCGCTCGTCTCCCTCTTTGCTCGTTTTAGCGATGGTCGCACGCAGGTACGCTTCATAGCCGAGTGTTTTTGACACATACCCAATAAGGGCGCTTGGAGTAAGGTTTTTTGCAGCATCTGCAAATCCTGAAAGTGCGGCTGCGAGTTGCGCGATGGATCGCACGGTGCGTGGTGTGAGTGAAGTAGTCCCCGCAACGCTCTCTGCTGCGGCAATAAGATCGCCGTCACTTGCGCGGATGATGTGTTGAATGGTTGCGCCGCCAACGCCGCGCGTCGGAACGTTCGCGATGCGCTCGAAGCTTACGAGGTCAGCTGGGTTCACTGCAACTTTCAGGTATGCGAGGATGTCTCTAATTTCTCGACGATCGTAGAATTTTAACCCCCCAACCATACGATACGGGATGCCTGTAGTGATGAGTGCCTCTTCTATGGGTCGCGATTGTGCGTGTGTGCGGTATAAGACGGCGATATCCTTGCGCACGTGGTTGTGCGCAAGAAGGCGTTGGATACTGTCGGCAACACGAAAGCCCTCGTCTCGCTCGTTGATCGCCTCGCGAATAGAGATTGGTTCCCCGTGTGTGTTTGCTGTCCAGAGCTCTTTAGGAATTTGAGACGCGTTTTGTGCAATCATGTGCTGTGCCGCCGCAATGATGTTTTTTGTGGAGCGATAATTCTGCTCCAAGAGAATAACGTTCGCGTCCGGGTACTCTTTTTGGAAGTTGAGAATATTGCGGATGTCTGCGTCTCGAAATAGATAAATAGACTGTGCATCGTCGCCGATGCAGAAAATATTGCGATGCTGTGCGGCGAGCATGGTCACAAGCTGATACTGGTTGTGGCTTGTATCTTGGTACTCGTCAACAAGAATGTAGTGCCACTGCTTCTGATACCTTTCCAAAACATCCGGATGCTCTTTGAGGAGGCGCACAGTGACGGAGATAAGATCATCAAAATCAAACGTGTGCGCCTTGAGAAGTGTGT
The DNA here is from genome assembly GCA_038064455.1 of Patescibacteria group bacterium. Taxonomy (GTDB): domain Bacteria; phylum Patescibacteriota; class Minisyncoccia; order 2-02-FULL-40-12; family GWA2-44-9. The sequence continues at coordinate 27,846 of JBBTTB010000007.1, forward strand.
CTTGATAGATGCGGAACACTCTCCCCACAATCTTTTCAAAGTGTTCTTTTGGCGCGTAGGTGTCGGGAGTGACGAGCGATGTTTTTAACTTCGATATCTTTGAGAGAATGGCTGCGGGGACGTATTGTTTAGGATCGAGCTCGAGCTCCGCGAGGGCGCTTTTTACAACAGAGAGTTGGTCGTCACGGTCCGCAATGCTGAATTGTTGGCGATATCCGACAAGGTGCGCATGAGTGCGCAAAATGCGAAGGCAAATAGAATGGAATGTTCCCATCGCGGGCTCGCTTGCCATCGCGGGCATGAGCGCATGGACGCGGTCCCCTATTTCTTTTGCCGCTTTGTTCGTGAATGTTACTGCGAGAATGGACGCGGGGGGAATGCCATGCGCGATCAGGTATGCGATGCGATGTGTGAGGCAGCGCGTTTTTCCAGAGCCGGGGCCAGAGATAACAAGTACGGGCCCTTGTATGGCTCGCACGGCGTCCTGCTGTTTCTCATTAAGGCCTTTAAGAATATGCTCCACGGGAAGGGTGATGTGGTGGACCCAAGGAGATTCGAACTCCTGACCTCGTCAATGCGAATGACGCGCTCTACCAGCTGAGCTATGGGCCCTGTGATACTTATTCTTTTAATATACTCTACGAACTCAACGGGGCTTTTCTTGTGTTTATACAGTACACTGTCGGGCTGCCGAGAATCGAACTCGGTCTTCATGAACCCGAATCATGCGTACTACCGGCATACGCCAGCCCGACGGTGTACTGTATGTTTGAAAAAAGCCCGTTGTGCGCGAGTGCGCTCGCACACAACCTTCATGAACCCGAATCATGCGCCTGCCTGCGGCAGGCAGGTACTACCGGCATACGCCAGCCCGACTGTGTGCTCTAAAGACACAAGAAGCGCACAAACTATACCCCTTTTTGAGGGGGTTTGGCAACTGGCGTGGCTGCAGATACGTAGTACTTTTTCATACGTTCAGCCTCTTCCGCTTCGCGCGCGGCTTCAATTTTTGCCAAGTGGGCGCGGAGAGAATCGAGCGGCATTTCGCCGTACTCTTTTGCAAGCGCGAGAAGCTGTTCTTTCGTGTTGTGCGCTGGAGTATCGAGCACGTCGGCAAGGAGGCCGTTAAGCACGAGTCCCATGCGGGGTCCTGGCTGCATGCCGAGCTCTTGCATAAGCGTTTCCCCGTTCACCGCCAACATTTTTACTGAGATGGGATCGCTCGATACCTTGTCTATCATGTATTTGAGGTGGCGCAGTTTATACGGCACCGCCTTTGGCGTTCCGGATCCAATGCGATCCCCCTCGCGCACGCGCAAGAGGTCATCCATGTTTTCTTTCCCTACTTTTGCAAGGAGACGGCGCACAGAAGATTCAGTAACCTCGCCGACGTTGTAATAGAACAAATGGTAGCGTACGAGTGTAGTAACTCGCTCAACGGTATCTTTCGCATATTTGAGACGCGACAAAATTGCCTTTACCATACGACCACCCACAACGTCGTGACCATAGAAGGTAGAGTGCGTTCCCTCTCCCCGCTTCGTGCGGGGCTTCCCGACATCGTGCAGAAGGCACGCGAGACGCACCACAAGTGAGTAATCTTGTTCAGTGGCATATTTAAGTGCGCGAGCGTTGTGCTCCCACACCGTATAGATATGGTGGAGATTTTGAGAAACTCCGACACCTTCTAAGAGCTCGGGAACGATATAGCGCATGAGGCCAGCTTCTTGGAGAAACACAACGCCTTCATATGCCCGCGGCGACGCAATGATTTTGGTGAATTCATCACGAATGCGTTCCGGAGAAATCGCTTCAAGCGTCGGAGTAATCTCACGTATTGCGAGAAGGGTTTCTGGTGCGATGCTATATCCCAGCTCTGCGCCCAGGCGCGCGGCGCGCAAGATGCGTAAAGCATCTTCACCAAAGCGTCCGTGTGGATCTCCTACGGTGCGGATCACGCCGTCGCGGATATCTTTTTGTCCGTCGAACGGATCAGTAATCACGCCGTCGTCTCCAAGTGCGATGGCATTGATAGTAAAGTCGCGACGCGAGAGGTCTTCTTCGAGTGTGCGTGCAAAAGAAACCGCATCTGGGTGGCGACGGTCAGAATATTTTCCTTCAATGCGATATGGCGTGACCTCGACAAGTGCGAGCGTCGGTTCCTCGGACCCAGTTTTTACGCTTACGGTGCCAAATGTATTTTCGTATACGTGCTCGGGAAATAGTTTCTGAATTTCTTCGGGTCGAGCGTTGGTGGTGACATCCCAGTCTTTTGGTGCAACGCCACGAAGTGTGTCGCGCACCGAGCCTCCCACAATAAACGCCTCAAAGCCAGCGCTTTTGAGCGTGGTGAGGACGTTTTGGATGGGAGAAGGAATGTTCATGCATGGTGTGCCCTCGGTAGGAATTGAACCCACATCAACGCCTTAGGACGGCGCTGCTCTATCCGTTGAGCTACAAGGGCTCGGTGCCTGCGTGGGCGCTGTGCGAAATCGTTGCCATCCTAGCACTTTTATGCTACTTTTTCAAACGTTTTCGGGCCGTTAGCTCAGCTGGTAGAGCGCCTCCATGGCATGGAGGAGGCCACCGGTTCAAGTCCGGTACGGTCCACACATTGTTTGCTGTCTGGGCGGATGCGCGTGGTATACTGCGCATATGTCTAATGGAAATCTCAACGTTCCCGTCCAGAAGCTTCCCCATCAAGAGTCTGCGCCAGATTTTCGCTCATCATTCCAGTGGCGCGTCTTTCGTATCATGGCAGAGTTTGTTGATGGGTTTCAGTTCATCGCCGACTTTAAAAAGTCTATTACCTTCTTTGGCTCTGCTCGCACACTCCCAGGTACTCGATGGTATGAAGAAGCGCGCAAACTTGGCGCTCTACTTGCTAAGAATGGTTTCGGTATCGTGACAGGTGGAGGGCCGGGCATTATGGAGGCTGGAAACCGTGGCGCCGCTGAAGCGGACGGAGAATCGATAGGAATAAATATTAAACTTCCCTACGAGCAGCGCATTAATCCTTACGTACGTAAGGCCGGTAGCTTTCACTACTTTTTTGTACGTAAAGTCATCATGTCCTATTCGGCATGGGCCTACGTATATTTTCCCGGAGGCTTTGGTACGCTCGATGAATTTTTTGAGCTCATCACCCTTATCCAGACGCGCAAAATTTCATCACGTATCCCTATTGTATTGGTGGGCCGTGAATTTTGGGAACCATTTGCTACGTGGATCGACGAAGTGCTCTACAAAGAGCACGGCGCTATCGATAAAGATGACATGAGTATTTATCGCATCGTGGACACCGCAGAAGAAGCGTTTGAGATTCTCAAAGACTCACCCGAGCGCCAGGAGTTTTAGCCCTCCCTTTTCTAAAGTACCTGTGGTATACTTGCCCAGTTTTGCGAATGGAGGGCTGACAAGGCTCACAGTTTTGTTGGAGGGTTGGCCGAGTGGTTTAAGGCGCACGCTTGGAAAGCGTGTGGGCGCAAGCCCTCACAGGTTCGAATCCTGTACCCTCCGCC
>JBBTTB010000008.1:0-43539 GCA_038064455.1 Patescibacteria group bacterium
CCCCCCCCCCCCCCCCCCCCCCCCCCCCCCCCCCCCCCCCCCCCCCCCCCCATTTTCATGGAATTTTCAGCATATCATATCACTCGAGAATCTCCTTCTAGCTTGGCAGGAATTTCTTTCTGGCAAACGCGGCAAGCTTGATGTACAGGAGTTTTCTTTGTGTTTGATGGATAACCTGATCTGCCTGCACAATGATCTGGTGAGCCGTACTTATACTCATGGCTCATATCATACCTTTTCCATCTCCGATCCGAAGCCGCGCACCATCAGTAAGGCAAGCGTTCGCGATCGACTACTGCATCATGCGATCTACCGTGTTCTATACCCGCTGTTCTCGTCAACATTCATTGCTGATTCTTTTTCGTGCCAGCTCGGCAAAGGAACGCATCGAGCACTGAATCGGTTTCGTGCGTTTGCACGCAAAGTCTCTCATAACAATACAGAAACCTGCTGGGTCCTGAAGTGTGATATTAAAAAATTCTTCGCGTCCATTGATCAGGGCATTCTGCTGGATATCCTCGCAAAACACATTTCTGATTCAGATACACTCTGGCTGTTGGAACGCATCATCCGTAGTTTTACGCCCGGCCTTCCACTAGGCAACCTCACATCGCAGCTTTTCGTGAATATCTACATGAATGTATTCGATCAATTCATGAAGCACTGCATGAAAGCACACTATTATGTTCGCTATGCGGATGACTTTGTTATTCTATCGCGTGATAAATCGTGGCTTGAAGAATTACTACCAAAGCTTGGAGATTTTTTATACGAAGAGCTCCATTTACAACTACATCCCACAAAGGTTTCTATCCAAACCCTCGCATCTGGGGTCGATTTTCTCGGCTGGGTGCATTTCCCAAACCATCGCGTGCTAAGGACGGTAGCCAAAAGGCGGATGTTTCGAAATATCCAACAAAGAAAAGGTAGCGCGGAAACGGTCCAATCTTACCTTGGCCTTATTCGTCATGGAAATTCCGAAACGATGAAATATGAGATAGAAAAGCTTACCCGAGATACTGTTTTATAATCCCCTAAGCTCACAGACAGCCCGTAAGTCTTCTGGTGTGTTCACGCTACGCCATGATGGCATAGGAACAGCGCGCACAGGGTTCTGCGCGCTCCACGCAAGCAAGGTGCGTGGCAGGCTTAATTCACCCGAGGGAAGGTGGTGTGGTTCCTGTAAAAAAATACTTGGTTCTAACATATACGCTCCGGTTGCAATAGTGTGTGTACCGCTCTGTGGCGTCGCAGTGAACGTGGTGAGCAAGTTGTTTGCGCTCTGTGCAATGTTGAGAAATGGTGGCATCGGGTTGGGCGATTTCCATACACCCATGGCTCGAGCGTGTTGTGAGATGGTGAGTATGTCGTGCGGTGCGAACATGTCATCTGATTGAAGTACCAGAAATGGCTGTGCAGATGCTTCGCATACTGCGCGGGCACCCCAGAGTGCTCCTGCGGTGCCGGGGAGCGAATCATCTTGCACGATGAAGCGGATCGGGACGCTAGGATACATGCGCGCAACGTGCTGACGTATTTGTTCGTGGCGATATTTCACCACGATGCATATGTCATCAACAGCCGGCGGTAGCGCGTGCAGGAGATGGTCTAAGAGTGTTTTTCCGTGAACCGAAACGAGTGGTTTGGGGATGGTGTTAGTGAGGGGCGCAAGGCGTGTGCCGCGTCCGGCAGCGAGTATGATAGCGAGCATAAAAAGTGAAGTGCTGGGCGCCTTAGTGTGGCGCCCAGCACCGTGCTAGAAGAAACGCCTCGGTGGGTCTGGCGGTATCTCTGGAAGGACGCCGTAGAAGGGCAATCTCTCTCCGATGTTGCTCTGCGCGCCTACGCAGATCATGTACCGTTGTGCGCGGTAGATGGAGGGCCAGAGTTCCCGCATCTTCATCTGTGGAACCCACCGTGTTGCGGCGATCTCTTCATCGTATTCAGTGCGTAGATTGAAGACGTTTCCTCCGAGAGCGCACGTGTGCAGGATGATCAAGCCCATACTACTACGGTGGTTGATGACATGAATGGGCTTGTCAAAATATCTTCGCGGGAGGGAAAGCCCCGTCTCTTCATACACCTCACGCGCAGCTGCATGGTCGAGGGGTTCTCCGAGGTGGGGCGCCCCACCAGGGAGAGACCACTGTCCGGGTGGGTAGCCGTGCACCTGGTAGGCGTGTTGGACCATCAGGATGCCCTCACGGCTTTCCGCATACAAGAAAAGGCCAACTCCTTTTCGATCTTTTACTTCCACTATTGCCTCCTTGGAACGAAACGAACTATACAACGAAGCTTCGTAACCTACAACCCCATACAAGCGCGGACAAGTTTCATCGTTTCTTCTGCGATAGCTCGCGCTTTTTCTTCAGATGCTTCTAATATGGCCGTTACCTGTGCGGGATCTGCGGTAAGCTCTGCGTGCTTTTGTTGAAATGGCGTAAGCGCCGTGATAATCGCTTCCGCGAGATCGTGTTTGAAATCTGCATACCCACTGGATGCGTACCGAGTTTCGAGTTCTGAAATTGGTGTGTCGCTCACCACGCTAAAAATAGTGAGCAAGTTAGCAATGGCTGGCCGTTCGGTGGGCTGGTACGTGATACCGGTGCCCGAATCGGTGACCGCGCGTTTTATTTTTGCGCGAATAGCGTCTGGCGTATCAGTGAGGGCAATGCCATCATCCCCAGTCTTTGACATCTTCTTGGTTGGGTCTTGGAGCGACATGATGCGTGCGCCTTGCTCATCTGCCATGTGTGCTTTTACCGTGGTGAATGTTTCGCCACCTGCCCGGCCAGGGAACAAATGGTTGAACTTGCGAGCTATTTCATTGGTGACATCAATGTGCACGAGCTGGTCTTCGCCTACGGGAACGAGTGTTGTGTTGTAGAGAAGAATATCCGCCGCCATGAGCACGGGGTAGGAAAGAATGGCGAGATTATTGCCGTAGCTTGTTGCACGAGGAGAAAGCGATGCTTCAATTTGTTCGCCTTTCTCTCGGTAGTTGGGGAGGCGATCCAGCCAGCCGATGGGCGTGATAGAAGACAAAAGCCACATGAGTTCCGCGTGCTGGGGGACGCGTGACTGGCGAATCACCAAGGCGCGTGAAGGATCGACACCAGCGGCAAGATAGTTGATCGCTACGTCGCGAACGCGTTCTGCCATGTCTGCTGGTTCGTAGGGCGTGGTGATGCCATGCAGGTCTACGACGGCATATATTGCTTGCTCTGCGTCATATTGAAGCGCGACCCATTGCTTAAGAGCACCCACATAGTTACCGAGGTGTAGCTTGCCGCTGGGGCGCATACCAGAAAAAACTCGTTGCATAGTATATAAAGAATAGAGGAAAGGCGCTCGTTTCGCAATACAGAGAACATTGACCGTTATGGTATTTACTGGTATAACAATGAACGAAGGAGGCAGAACATGAACATGCGCATGACGGCGGGTGATGAACCGCGGACCATCTCTCCCGAGACGCTCGTGGTGCCACCGACGGACTCCGCGGAAAGCATCCCTGTGCTGGTGGACCACATCAGGCTTCTGGTGGAGTGCATCATCTTCACCATGGCGCCCTTGCCGGCGAATGTGGAGCGGTGCTTTCAGGTGTGCCGCCTGGGCGCCTTGAGTGTGCCAGAGGAGAGCCTCTACGAAGCTGTCGCTGAAGTGATCGTCGAACAGCTTCGCACTCGCGGCTACGGGGCCGACATCGACGTGGTGAAACACCAAGCAGTGGAAGACGTCGACTCGGACCGCTACGACCGCCTCATGGTTGCGATCGTCACGAACTAGCGTCACGTCCTCGAAAGGCAACGGCCCCGGAATTTCCGGGGCCGCACTTTTTTATACTTCTACAATCACCGGCAGGACCATTGGTCGGCGCTCTGTCTTTTGGAACAGGAAGCGGCCAATGTCGTCGCGGATGTTGTCTTTGAGATACTGCAGGTTCATCGGACGCTGGCGTTCGGATTCAATAATCGTACGCACCTTTTTGCGTACCAACGAGAGGAGCTCGCGTTGCTCTTTGAGATACACGAATCCACGGGAAATAATATCTGGACTGCGATTCATTTGCCCCGTGCGCGCATCTACAAGCGCGATGATCACAAACATGCCATCTTCTGCAAGCACTTGGCGATCGCGCAACACGACGTTGCCGATATCGCCAATGCCCAAGCCGTCTACCATGACGTAGTGTGCGGGGTGCGATTTCTTATCGAACCACCACTGGTCGGGCGCGTAGTGCACAATCTGGCCATTGTCTGCAATAATGACGTTGCCGCTAGGGATGCCGAGTGATTTACCCAGCTCACCAAGGGTGACCATCATGGAGTACTGGCCGTGGTGTGGCATGAGGAACTTCGGGCGCACGAGCTGAATGATCTTTTTGAGATCTTCTTGTTTTGCGTGACCACCCGCGTGAATGTCCATCATCTGATTGTGGTACACCATGACTCCAGCACGGTAGAGCATGTCTTTCAAATACTGAATAGCACGCTCATTGCCAGGGATGACCGAAGAAGAGAACACGACGCTATCGTTTGGTTTCAACTGAATGAAGCGGTGCTCTTGGTTCACGATGCGCATGAGTGACGCGGATTCTTGTCCTTGTGCACCTGTGGCGATAATGGTGATTTGCTCGCGTGGGTAGTCATCAACCTGTTCCATCGAAATCTGGGTACCCTTACTGATCTTGATGTACCCCATCTCTTTTGCAATGTCGACGTTCGACTTAAGACTATAGCCGTCGAAAACGACTTTGCGTCCATATGCTTCCGAAAGCATGACTAACTGCTGAATGCGGTTAATCATCGATGAGAAGGTCCCTATAATAATCATTCCCTTTGCTTCTTTGAAGATGATCTCCATATTCTTGTAGATGGTGCTCTCCGAAATGGAGTGTCCCTCTTCTTCTGCGTCTGTTGAATCACACATCATCATGAGTACGCCACGATCACCAAAGCGTTGAAGCTTGTCATAGTCTGCCGGGTCGCCGTTCAGCGGCTCCGGGTCGAATTTGAAGTCAGCAGTGTGAATTACATTGCCAACGGGTGTCGTGATAAACAACCCCAAGTCATCAGGGATGCTGTGGTTCATGTTGAAGAACTCAACAGTGAAATATTCCCCAATCTTTTCAATATCACCATTCTTCATGACATTGATGTTGAGTGGCGCGAGATGCGGAAACTCGAGATGCCGTTTTTGTACTATTTTCTCGGTAAGCTGGGCAGTATAGATCTCCGGGTTGCCAAGTCTTTCTTGGAGATATGGAACAGCGCCGATGTGGTCCATGTGTCCGTGGGTAAGGATGAGGGCGCGGATGTTCTCCTTTTTCGTTTCTAGATACGCCGTGTTCGGGATGATGAAGTCGATACCCGGCATGTTTTCTTGCGGGAATAAAATACCTGCATCAATGACGATGATTTCGTCTTTGTATTCCATGCAGTACATGTTTTTACCAACCTCACCTAAGCCACCAAGCGCGTACACTTTCAGAGTGTCTTCGGCGTCTGGATCGACTCCTTCAGGTGCGCCAACCTTACCCAGGTGAATCTGGGTTGGGGGAAGGCGACGTTCGCTGGCGAGTTTTGGACGGCGTGCGCCATACCGTGCGCGACTACGGCTCGCCGCGCGGCGTGGTTTGTCGTACGACGTTTCTACTGGCTGCGCGTTCGGTGCATCGCCAGTTGCTGGCGTGCTTGGTGCGTCTGTACGTTGAGCTGGACGATGTTGGAATCCGCCACCAGAGCGGGGACGACCAAAGCGACGTCGGCCGAATCCGCCGCGTCGTGGTTGCTGAGGCGCTTCTCCTGATGCTGGAGCGTCAGAGGATGGTGCGCGTGTATCTGAATCGGTCACACAGAAAAAAGAGCGATTGGCGCAAGGTGCATGCAACAGCGTTGCCGTGCACGAGCGCACGCTCATTTATGAAATTCGTGTCGAGATAGAAGCGCAACTGCGCCTCATACAAATCTCTGGTGCCCTCGACAGGATTTGAACCTGTACGATCGTGAGATCACTAGCTCCTGAAGCTAGCGCGTCTGCCAATTCCGCCACGAGGGCAAAGAACAAGAAGAGAAGAACGGTTTGATCAGTCTAGCCGATGTCTGCCGTTTCTGCCAATGGGATAACCCCAGAGCACAAGAGTACGCGAATAGTAATGACTATTATAGCAAAACCACCGAGAAAAGCAAGTCTATTTCAAGCTTCGCGTGGTGTTGATATACCATTCACGGATTCCCGCAAAGCGTTCAGCGGGGGTGCCGATAACGTTGAGCGGCGCTCCGAGGATGCGGCTATCCATGGCATAGGTATATTTCGCATTATACAAGAAGATCGCTGGTAAATCCTGCACTACAATTTGCTGAAAATCATGGTAGATACTCGCGCGCTCAAGGGGGTTGAGCGTGGTGCGGGCGCGCTCCAAGATGGCATCGGCGGTTTGGTTATCATAGAGGGCAATATTCGCGCCCGGCTCCCGCTTCTGTGAAGAGTGCCACACGGGGAATGGGTCGGGATCGAGGTTCATCACTACGCCAAAGAGCAGCATGTCATAGGAGCGGTCTTTGATAGCTTGTTGCAGTTGTACAAAAGAGAGCGAAGAAACGGTGAGCTCAATGCCTGCGCTACGCCACTGCGCGGCAATGCGCTGTGCGACGTCGGCAAGCTCTGGCTGGGTGCTTGTGGTGAGCGTGAGTGCGAGTCGCGTGCCGCGCTTTGCGAAGATGCCGTCACTGCCTTGCGTCCACCCGTCGGCGGTTAGCACGGCTTTTGCTTTCTCCGGGTCAAAGACTGGGCCGGAGACATCATCAGGAATGGAAAGTACACTTTCTACAAATGGGCGATCTACTGCTGTGCCTTTGCCATTAAGTACTTCGCTTATCAGCGCCTCACGATCGGTAGCATGCGAGAGCGCAAGGCGTACGTTTCTATCTGCGATGAGCGCACTGCGGCTTTGGTTAAAGAAGACGGCAAAATAGCGAGGGATATTGGTGTCGTGATAGGTGATGCGTCGTGGTGCGCCAACCTCTTTTTGTGCTTTTGGAGAAATGCCAGCGATGCTATCAATCTGACGACGCTTAAATGCATCGATAAGTGCATCCTCACTTTGGAAAAATTTTACAGTGATGCGATCAATATAGGGGCGGCCTGCGTGGAAGTCTTCAAATGCGCGAACGGTGTATGACGAAATGCGTCCCACACTGTCTTTTTCGAGTTTATCAAAACGGTACGGGCCAGCGCCGATGGGGCGCGTGTTGAGGTCATGCAGTGCAAACGATGCGGGGCGAATATCTTGCCAGATGTGTTTTGGAATGAGGCCAACGGTGAGTGTATTTGGGAACTGTGCATATGCTGTTTTGAGCTTAAACATCACTGCGAATTCGTTCACCTTTTCAACGGTTACTCCCTGCCATGCGACGCGCAGGGGACTTCCGAAATCAGGGTTTTGGATGGTCTCAATAGTGAACAGTACATCGTCTGCAGTGACGGGTTTGCCATCATGCCAGAGCGCGTGCTCTTTTAGGTATACCGTATAGTTGAGGCCATCACTCGAGATCTCCGGGAAGGTTTTTGCAAGATCAGGAATAAGGTTCCCTTGCGTGTCGAAAGAAAGAAGACCAGAGAATGTAAGCGTTTCTAAATCGCGATCGACTTCGTTTGCATAGGAGAGTATGGGATTGATAAAACGTGGCTCTCCAAGGATACCTTCAGTAAAAGAGCCCCCAGTGTCTGCGGTGACAATAGTAGCTGATCGCCAGAGCGCGAATGGGATGAGCGCGATACTGGCGATGGCGATTAGCGCAAGCACGGCAATGCTGTAGCGTTCTCGGAATGAGAGTACTTTAGGAAGGAGGCGCAATCGTTGGCGCCAGAAAAAGCGTGCAGTAACGGGGTCATCCTCGCGTTCTATGGGAGCGCCCGATGCTGGCGACGCAGAAAAAAAATCATCTAACTGGTGTTCGTTGTGTGGCATGCGGAAAGCAAAACGCGCCTAGCTTAGTGCGATGCGTGCAATCGAGATTCCGACGAAGAGTACGGCAATAACTATAGTAGCGATATAGATTGAATGTTCCGCACCACGCTTTGTGGCGTATTCCATGGCGCCAGCTCCCATCACTGACGAGAGGCCGCCTCCGCGCTGTTGCATGAGGATGCCGATGATTAAGAGAACGGATACTGCGATATGTGCGTAGGAGAGAGTAGTTTCCATAATAGAGATATTAGACAGTACGATCCATGCGAGCAAGCACCAGATTAACGAGCGAGACTACAAGGGTCGCGCCGATGAGTGACCAGGTACTCACGCTTTCAATAGCGGCAAACTTCCAATCAACGATGCCAAGCATTAGGGCGTTGATCATGATACTGAAGAGCCCAAATGTGACGATGATGAGTGGGAATGAAATGAACGTCATGATCGGCTTAATCGTCCCGTGAAGAACGGTAAGCACCGCGCCTGCGAGAAGGTAGACAGAAGTGCTTGCCGAGATGGAAAAGCCCGGAATAAAGAGGGCCGCCACATAGAGGCCAAGCGCATTTGCTACTACTCGTGCCGCAAAGCGAATGATCATAAGCAGTGGCTATCCTAGCATATTACCAACCACGCTTCAACCGCGCTGGCCTTTCAGGTGGAGGCTTCGATAATACTGAATTGCGAAGCGGTGCGCCTCGTTATCAATGTGGCCGACGAGCGTTTGCACGCTCCGAGGAAGCGTTGGCAACGGAAGGACGCCTCGCGAGGTGGTGAGGTGGCTTCCGATATGGCGCTCGTCTTTCGTGAAGGCGATGACAGGAATAGTGAGACCATGTTTTTCAAGCACTGCGCGCATGGCATTGTATTGCGCCTTACCACCATCAACAATGATGCAGTCGGGGAGTTCCCATGCCTGCGCGCCGTAGGCAACTCCGGGGCGATGCGCAAGGCGACGGGTAAGCACTTCGGTGAGCATCGCGGTATCATCGGGCTTGCCGCCTGCATGAATGCGAAACTTGCGGTACGCGCCCTTGAACGGAGCTCCTTCTTTAAATACAACGAGTGAACCCGTCGCATACGATCCTTGCATGTGTGCGATGTCATACCCCTCAATGCGCAATGGAGTCTTTGGGAGCTTGAGCGTTTTTTGTAACGCCTCAAGAGCTTCGCTGTGGGCAATGGGCTGGAGTCGTGCATTAATCTGTGCGTTTGCGAAAACCTTACCCATATGGTCAATGGTTTTCTGGAGTGAGAGTGCTTCTTCTAGCGCGCCACGCTGCGCTGCCTGCTTCATCGCGCGGGTGAGGGAGGCGAGCACCGATGCGCGTTTGCCACCTAAAATCCCCATGATTGCTTGAATGTTTCGTCGATATGGCCTTGCATCAACTCCGTCTGTTGCTTTGAGACAGCACACGCCAAGGCACTTTCCGATATGTGCGTTCAGACACCGTACATAGTGTTTTTGTGTGCATGTGCAATAGGGAAATAATGTGCGCAATGTGCGCAGGGTACTCTTGAGCGCGCCTGCATCGGTAAAAGGTCCGTGTGCGCCGGCGCTCGATGGTTGGTGCGTCACGATAATGCGTGGGAATGCCTCTTCGGTTGTTTCAACAAAAAGGTACTGCTTATCATCGCGCATGACGATGTTGTAATGAGGCTTGAGCTTTTTTATGAGGCGCGCCTCTTCAATAAGGGCTTCGATAGGAGACTCGAGTACTTCCCATGTGAGTTTTGTCGCTTGAGAGACCATGTAAGCGATGCGGGGATCGCCCGCGCGAGCATACGAAGAGAGGCGCGATCGCAGGTGAGCCGCCTTTCCTATATAGAGGGGTTTTGTGCCGCGCAAAAAGCGATACACTCCCGGTGACCGGGGTGCGGCGCGAACAAGTGTAGTGAGTTGAGCCGGAGTCATATGAAGGCGCTTATTATACCGTCTTTTCAAAGAAAATCAATCCGTGCCATATGGCGAAAATGGGCGAGTACGGTATGCTGGAGGTATGGCGTTTTCGTCTCTAGAAGAAGACATTGTACGCACCGTGGCATACGGGCAGAGTGTTGGTTTCCCGCTCACGAGCATTGGCATCGCTGAGAGGATCCAGCATGCGCAACCTATTGGTGAAGTTGTTGTTACTCTTGAGCGCTTGGTGGGTGCGGGAGTGCTCGTGTCCTGGAGCGGACGGTATGGCATTGGAGATCGGGCCAAGGCGAGTATTGATGAGTATGAGGCGCGCGCGGCGCTTACGCGCGTGAGGTGGCTGCGAGCACTCCGCAGGGTGCGCGTGCTTGCGTGGGTGCCATGGGTACGCGCGGTGTGGGTGAGCGGCTCGCTCGCGTATGATGCAAGTGACGCCGATGGCGACACTGATGTTGTGTGTCTTATTGCGCCGGGCCACCTTTTCTCCGCGCGCCTGTGCGCGCTTGCGCTGTCTTCACTTTTTGGGATTCGTCGCGCGGCGCATGAGGTGCGCGCACCCGAAAAGTTGTGTATGAATCACTGGATTGCCGATAACGGACAGCAACTTGTGCATCGGAGCATATACACTGCATGGGTTTATGCGCACATGATTCCTGTGCTTGGCGACCCCGCGGCACGCCAGTGGATGGGTCGCCAGCAATGGATGAAGGAATATCTTTCGTATTGCGCAGAAGCGTCTGTCCAGCGAACGATTACAACGCGCGCGCTGAACACATATTGGAATGCTCTGTGGGAATTTTTACTTACCCTTCTCGAGCCGTTTGCAAAACGTGTGCAGGTTGAGCGCATTAGGCGCGGTATAGCAACCGTTGGGCAAGGGAGAATCCAAGCGAATGATCGCGTGCTTGAGTTCCACCCACGCTCACAGGAGCCGGCGGTACTCGCGACATATCAGGCTTTGTGTGCCTCGGTTGGCGTTGGGGTGAGCGCTCCAGATTCGGGCCTTGGCGTTGGGGTGAGTGATGTTCTTGACATACACTCGCGTCTTGCCTAGAATACTCTCGTTAGCACTCTCGTAGTGCAACTGCTAATTCGATGGCTAGCGGCATTGTGCGGGGACTTCCGCGCACCATACCGCTCGCCATCGTTTCTGCGGCAATGTTGAAACCATTATCTGATCACGTAGTGATCGAACCGTTCAAAGAAGAAGTAAAGAAGGGCGGTATTATCATCCCCGATACGCTCAAAAAAGAACGTCCAGAACGCGGCAAGGTAATTGCTGTTGGCCCAGGAAAAGTTTCTGACAATGGCACGCGCCTTCCTATAGACGTAAAGAAGGGTGACGTCGTGATCTTCACGAAGTATGGCCCGAATGAGATAAAGGTCGACGAGAAAGAATATTTGATCGCTCGCGCAGAAGATATTCTCGCGGTGGTAGAAGGTAAGTAACGCATTCTATATTTATTATGGCAAAACAACTTGAATTTGGAGAAAAGGCACGACGTTCGCTCAAGCGCGGCGTTGATGCGCTCGCTGAAGCAGTAAAAGTCACGTTGGGCCCTAAGGGGCGCAACGTGGTGCTTGATCGCTCATTTGGCTCGCCGGTCATTACGAACGACGGCGTAACGATTGCAAAAGAAATCTCACTACCTAATAAGTATGAAGATATTGGTGCGAAGATTGTAAAAGAGGTTGCTTCTAAAACAAACGATGTTGCAGGTGATGGCACAACCACGGCTACTATCCTTGCACAGGCGATGATCACTGAAGGATTAAAGAATATTGCCGCTGGTGCAAACCCACTTGCTATTCGTCGTGGCATTGAGTCTGCAACGAGTGCGGTGGTCGCCTACTTTAAAGACAAGCTTGCAAAGAAAGTGACGTCGCAAGAAGAGATCGCGCAGGTAGCCACAATTTCTGCAAAAGATCCGGACATTGGTGCAAAGATTGCTGAGATTGTAAAAAAGCTAGGTAAGGGTGCAGTGATTACCGTGGAACAATCACAGACATTTGGTCTCACCGCAGACATTGTCGAGGGCATGCAATTTGATCGTGGTTATATTGCACCGTACATGATCACAAACCCAGAGCGCATGGAGGCAACGTATGCCGACGCACTTGTGCTTGTGACGGACCGAAAAATTTCCGCGATTCAGGATCTCTTGCCGCTCTTGGAAAAAATTACCCAAGCAGGGAAGCGCGAGCTTGTGATCATCGCAGAAGATGTTGATGGCGATGCGCTCACGACGCTTGTGGTAAACAAGCTGCGTGGCACATTCCACACACTTGCAGTGAAGGCTCCTGGTTTCGGCGATCGCAAAAAAGAAATTCTGGAAGACGTTGCCATTCTTACTGGCGCACAGGTGATTTCAGAAGAACGTGGTTTGAAGTTGGAGCACGCAGAGCTCGCCATGCTTGGCCGCGCCGCACGCATCGTTTCCACAAAAGAGAACACCACTATCGTTGGCGGTAAAGGGAAGAAGAGTGCAGTGCAGGAGCGTATCGCACAGATCGAAGCGCAGTTGGAACAATCCAAGTCTTCATTCGATAAAGAAAAACTGCAGGAGCGCGTCAGTAAGCTTTCTGGTGGTGTTGCGGTGTTGCGCGTGGGTGCCGCAACTGAAGTAGAACAAAAAGAGAAACAACATCGCACGGAGGATGCTGTGCAGGCAACAAAGGCAGCGATGGAAGAAGGCATTGTCCCTGGAGGTGGCGTCGCATTAGTCCGTGCTATCAAGGTCCTTGATTCACTCAAGGCTTCTGCGGACGAGCGCACGGGTGTTGAGATTGTAAAGCGCGCACTTGAAGAGCCGCTCAAGCAGATTGCCCGTAACGCCGGAGCAAAAGGTGAAGTGGTACTTGAGCGTGTGATGAGTGGCAAAGATAGTTTTGGCTACAACGCTGAAACTGATACCTACGGTGACATGTTTGAGTGGGGTATCATCGACCCAGTAAAGGTAACGCGCTCTGCACTGCAGAATGCGGCATCAGCGGCGGCGATGTTCCTTACTACTGAAGCAGTCATTACGGACATCCCCGAAAAAGCGGATGCAAAGACTCCCGCCATGCCAAACATGGACGAGATGGAGTACTAAAAAGCGCGTCGTATGCATACAAAGCGGGCTCATGAGCCCGCTTTGTATTTGCTTGCGTTGTGGTGTGTGGTTGCTATACTTTGAGCGCATAACGCGCTTGGTGACAGAGCGTATATATTCAAGATGTGGTCCATTATTATTGTTGCAGTCATCGCACTATGGTTTGCGCTCTCGTATAACGGATTTGTCACGCTTCGTAACCGTGTGAAAGAGGCGTGGTCGGATATTGACGTGCAGTTAAAGCGCCGCTATGACCTTATCCCGAATCTCGTGGAAACGGTGAAGGGATATGCGTCGCATGAGCAAGGAACGCTGGATCGTGTTATCCAGGCACGCTCACAGGCTATGCAGGCAAAAAGCGTTGCTGAACATGGCGCGGCCGAGAACCAACTTACCGGCGCTTTGAAATCACTCTTTGCGCTTTCCGAGGCGTACCCACAACTGCGTGCAGTAGAATCGTTTACGAAGTTGCAGGACGAGCTCACGGACACAGAAGATAAAATTCAGGCCGCACGTCGCTTCTATAACTCGACAGTCATGTCATTAAACACAAAAGTGGAGCAATTCCCTTCGAACGTCGTTGCGAACTTGTTTAGCTTCAAGAAGGAAGAATTCTTCGAGATCGAAGACGCAGCTCAACGCGAAGCAGTGAAGGTGCAATTCTAGGCTCAACTTCTATGGCGCAGACACTCTACGAGCATCGTGATGCGAATATTCGCACGACATGGGCACTCATGACCGGTTTTCTCGTGTTTGTGATCGGTATCGGTTTTCTGTTTAGCCAAGCGTTTCAAGCGCCAGAGATTCTCTACATCGCCGTGCTCTTTAGTATGGGGAGCAATATCATCGCATTCTGGTTTTCAGATCGCATTGCACTAAGCATGTCGGGTGCGCGTCCGGTTTCGCGAGAGGAAAATGTGCGCCTGTACCGCATGGTGGAGAATCTCTCAATCACCGCAGGGTTGCCGATGCCACGACTCTACATGATCCCTGGGGCGCAGATTAATGCCTTTGCCACGGGGCGCAATCCACAAAAGGCCGCTGTTGCGGTGACGCGTGGCGCGCTCGAGAAGCTCGACGACAACGAACTTGAAGGAGTGCTTGCGCATGAGCTCTCACACATAGGGAATCGAGACATGTTGGTGGGGACTGTCGCCGTTGTTCTTGCGGGCGTTATTTCGATACTCGCAGATATCGGCTTGCGTGCAGGGTTGCACGGCCGCTCTTCTGACAATAACAGCAAGCAAGGCAGTGCCGCGCTCCTGATCATTGCTCTGATTGCGGCAATTCTCGCGCCTATCGCGGCAACAATTATTCGCCTCGCTGTTTCACGCAAGCGTGAGTATCTCGCAGATGCTTCGGGAGCACTGCTTACACGCTATCCTGAAGGTCTCGCAAGTGCGCTAGAGAAGATTGGCGCTGACAGCGCGCCGTTCCAGCACGCACACAACGCAACGGCACATCTTTTTTTGGTAAACCCGTTTAAAGGGAAAGATGCGCTCTCGTGGTTTACGAAACTCTTCATGACACATCCGCCGGTTGCAGATCGCATTCGCGCGTTGCGTGGCATGGATCAAGCTCGCGATACTGCTTGAAGAACGGCGTTTTTGTTGGTATAATCCATCAGTTTTATTGGAGGGTTGGCCGAGTGGGCCCATTCCGAATGCTTGGAGGAATGGGCGGGCCCTAAACAAGGGCCCCGGAACCACGAAGGCTATCAGTTTTATTGGAGGGTTGGCCGAGTGGTTTAAGGCGCCTGTCTTGAAAACAGGTGGGCGAAAGCCCTCGTAGGTTCGAATCCTACACCCTCCGCATATGTACAACAGGACGCCAAATGGCGTACTGTTGTACATGGGTATATGTATGGTGCGGGATTCGAACGCCGGAGCGATGTGTTGCCAGCTGGTAACACCGCGAGGCGGTGCCTAGCCCGAGACTTGCGACGGCAAGTCGAGAGGCGAAGGAGAATCCTGTACCCTCCGCCTTTATGGCAGATTCTTTTTTCGATAAACCATTTGCGATCACTGACGTTGAGACCACGGGTCTCGATGTGCGTCGTCATGAGATCATCGAGATCGGGCTTGTTGTAGTGGATCAAAAAACATTTCAAGTGATTGATGAGCTTGATCTCAAGGTGCAACCTGCACACATAGAAACAGCAGAACCGGGTGCATTGAAAGTGAATGGCTACGTGCCAGAGCAGTGGACTGCCGCTGTCCCGCTCGCAGAAGCGATGAAGCAATATAGCGCGAAAACACGCGATGCGATTTTCTGCGCATGGAATATCACCTTTGATTGGCAGTTTATAGAAGAAGCGTTTCGTTCAACAGGAGTGCGTGATTCACTCGACTATCGTCGCATTGATATCCCGAGTATCGCGTGGGAAAAAATGCGCCACAAGCAGATAGCAAAATTCCGCCTTAGTGGTTTCGCAGAAGAGCTTGGCATTCCGCCAGAGCCAGAAGTGCACCGCGCTATTAATGGCGCACGCCTTGCCACAGACGTATTTCGTAAGCTTCTCATGCCACAGGATTCTCTCCTTTGACGCATGAATGATTGAGGCATATCATAGTGTTTATGATGAACGAAGTATTCCCAAAGGCTGGACATGCGAGCGAGCAGAAAAAAGAGCAGTCCAACTTTTTTATTGGGGAGTCGGTGCTCTATGTAACAGACGAGGAGATTCTAAGGCGCGAAGAGTCCGTAACGACTTTTTCTGGTGGCGCTGAGGTGACGTTTCAGGGTTATGTTATGCATGAAGGGGAGCCGGTGCGTGAACTGGATGGTACGCGAATCGCAATTGTAACAACTGCGCATGGGGATCAGATTCGTGTTCGTGAAACAAATCTGATGTCCACGCCCGGCATGTCTCAGAGAGTTCCTCCTCAAAACGTTATCGATGACGATCGTACTGCAAAATTCTTTCCACCAGAATCCGGCCGCTTCTCGCCTGAGCTCATTAAGCAAATCAAAGAGCAATTTGCTGGGAAAAAGTTCCGTCTTGAAAAGATAGGTTCTTTAGACCCATCCTTTTCCATTGACACTATTGAAGCGGTGCCTGGAGAAGAGGGGAAATATTCTGTACGCATTGCTACTGAACTTGATCTCGCCGAGTTCATGGACTACGTGTACGAAATGAGTACTAAATCACCGAAAGAATGATACTATTGTACTCCCTCCATTCCGTGGTACACTATATCTAACCCAGTGTCACCAAGGAGGCGAAGCTGTTCGCGCTCCTTTTCTGCGTCTTTGGTGCCTTGGGTGGGAGGGAATGCCCAATGCCGGACCATGTTGCCGATATTAAGTCACGACTCGACATTGTCGACGTGATTACTGGATACATCCAGATTCAGCGCTCCGGCGTCAATTTCAAAGCGCGTTGTCCGTTTCACAACGAGAAGACCCCATCATTTTATATTTCTCCCGAGCGCCAATCATGGCATTGCTTCGGGTGTTCAAAAGGGGGCGACATGTTCTCGTTTGTGCAGGATATCGAGGGAGTGGAATTTCCCGAGGCGCTCCGCATGCTTGCGCAGAAAGCGGGCGTTACGCTTGAGTATACACAGCACAAACTGCATTCCGAAAAGACGCGTCTCTTAGATATTCATGAGCGCGGAACGAAGTTCTTTGAAGCGCAACTCTGGAATGGTAACGCAGGCTCACGTGCGCTTGCGTATCTCCGTGATCGCGGGCTTACTGACGAAACGATCCGTGCATTTCGCATTGGCTATGCGCCAAACGATTGGCACGCACTTTCAACCTACCTCACTTCGTGCGGGTATACGCGTCAGGAAATCATCGCCAGTGGCCTCGCTGTACCAAAAGAGGGCCGCTCCTACGATCGCTTTCGTGGACGCATCACGTTCCCGATCGCTGATGTGAATGGTCGCATGATCGCGTTTACTGCGCGCGTGCTTCCAGGAACTGATGACGTGGGCGCAAAGTACATCAATACACCACAGACGGCGCTCTACGATAAGGGTTCCGTACTCTTCGGTCTTGATAAGGCGCGACTCGCTATCCGTCACGAAGGTTCGTGCGTGTTAGTGGAGGGGAACATGGATGTGATCATGTCGCACCAAGCGGGTGCTACAAATACCGTTGCGACTTCGGGTACCGCGCTCACACCGCAGCAGCTCAAGCTCATTCATCGCTACACGCAGACCATTGATTTCTGCTTTGATGCTGATCAAGCAGGTGAGCAGGCGTTGCGTCGCGGTATTGGGCTCGCGCTGGCGCAAGAATTCACCGTTCGTGCACTGCGGTTGAGCGGCGAACACATGAAGGATCCTGCTGATTACGTGCGTGAGCATGGAAACGAAGCATGGCTCGCTATTGCAAAAGATGCACAGCCCATCATGGATTTCTACATCGCGCGCGCGGAGGTAGCCTTGCCGCTCGCTACCGCCGATGGAAAGAAACAAGCACTTGCACTTCTGGGCCCCATGATCCGCCGCATGACGAGTCGCGTGGAACAAGATCACTGGACAAAGCGTGTCGCGCAACTGGTTCGTAGTGATGAATCTGCAGTACGTGCTGATCTCGCCACTGTCCGCGATGATCTTGAAGAGTACGCACGTCCTGAAGTGCCAGCTACCCCCGCGGCTGCTCCGGTGGCGCTTCGCGGTAGTGCGCTTGATGATGCACTTCTCACGTTCGCTTTCGTGTATCCTGCAATAGTTGCAACTGAAGAGCCAATGGTAACAAAGGCAACCATTGACCCAGTGCTCCGCGATGCGTTACTCGCTATTGCGCGGAGCACTCCAGAGTCACTCCGTGCCCCAGAAGCCTTTAGCCTCATCGATCCCGAATCCCGCTTCTCACTCGACGCACTCTACATGCGCGCACATGAAGTATGGGACGGCGTGAGTGAACGAGAGCTTCCGCTCTTCTTCCGTGCCATGCTTGCTCGTGCCCACACTGAATTAGTTCGCTCCCAACTCCGAGATCTCGAATCCGCAATCCGTGACGCCGAAGCGCGCACAAACGCCGAGGAGGTACAACTTCTCGCCGGTCGTGCCGCATCGCTCACCCAGCAACTCGCCCTGTTTACTGTTTAATTTTTTGTATGCCAACACCAAAGAAAAAGAAAGCTGCAACACCTCGTCGCGCACCAACAAAATCTCGTGCGCGAAAGCCAGCACGCCATGTAGTAAAGAAAAAGAAGAGTGTTACGCGCGCGCCTCGCAAAAAGCCAGAAGTCATGAGCGAGAGCGCAACGCTTTCACTTATCGAACGCGGCAAAACGCGTGGCTTTGTTACGCAGGCAGAAATTTTGAGTACATTCCCTACGATCGAACAAGACATCGTCGGGCTTGAGGCACTCTACGAACGACTTGAAGGAGAGAATATCACCGTGATTGAATCCGTGAGCGTGTTTGAAGAGACGGCGGCGAAGGAATACGAGCAGAAAAAGAAAATCGAAGACGAGTTCAGTGAAGGTTCTTCTTCTGATTCAGTGCAGATGTATCTGCGCGAAATTGGTAAATATCCACTCCTCAAGGGTGAAGATGAGATCGAGCTTGCAAAGCGTATTGAGCGAAATGATGAATCTGCCCGTCAGAAGCTCGCACTCTCGAACCTTCGTCTTGTGGTTTCTATTGCAAAGAAATACGTTGGCCGCTCTGCGAACCTTTCTCTTTTAGACCTTATTCAAGAGGGGAACATTGGTCTCTTTAAAGCGGTGGAGAAGTTTGATTTCCGCAAGGGCTTCAAGTTTTCAACCTACGCAACGTGGTGGATCCGTCAAGCGATCACCCGCGCCCTTGCTGACCAAGCGCGCACGATTCGCATTCCCGTGCACATGGTGGAAACGATCAACAAGTACCAGCAGGTGGTACGCCGGCTCGTGCAAGAGCTTGGTCGCGATCCGTTGCCGGAAGAGGTCGCCGCAGAAATGGACATGGACGTAGACAAAGTGCGTCACATTATCAAAATCTCCCAAGACACTATCTCACTGGAAACACCTGTGGGCGATGGTAAAGATGAAGACAGCCACTTGGAAGATTTCATTCCTGATGAGAATGCGTTGGGGCCAGATGTATCTGCAGGCCGCAAAATTCTCAAGAAGTATATTGATGAAATTATTGGCGATCTCTCACAGCGCGAGCAAAAGATTCTCGACATGCGCTTTGGTCTTACCGACGGCGTCACGCACACCTTGGAAGAGGTAGGGAAGGTGTTCAACGTCACCCGTGAGCGCATTCGCCAGATTGAAGCAAAGGCGCTTGAAAAGATCCGTCAGCATGAGAACGTCGACCGCTTGAAGGGGTATTAAGCGTGGTTGCCGAAAGGCGAAAGTGTTGTTACAATAGTGCCGCCGTAGCGGAGCTTTCCGAAGCGGCACACATTCCGCGGTAGCTCAATGGTAGAGCGTCTCGCTGTTAACGAGAGGGTTGTAGGTTCGAGTCCTACCCGCGGAGCCGACACAAAACACCGCATCTTCTGCGGTGTTTTGCTTTGACCCTTTGTGGACGTTGGAGCCTGAAGATGATTAAATGTGGGTAATGAAAAAATTTTCTGAGGACCCAGAGAGAAACTTCCAAGATTCTGAGTCGGCTGTCGTAGAAAGTGGAGAAGGAAATGAACTTCTCAAAGAGATCAGAGAGTATATGGCTAATCCGCCAGAAGAAGAGTTCGAGGAGGCCATTAGAAGTAGCCTAGAGCAGCTACAAGGACTTGCAGACGAACAAGAGGTCGTAATAGGGGACTTTCTGTCTCGACCCCAATCCTATAAAGTGGGTGATCTGAAAGGATTAATTGAGGCTATGCGAGATAAGGGTAATGAGCTAAGCGGTGGTGTTCCAACACATATCTATGTGATGAGCAGAAATCCAGATGAGTTTTTTAGAGAACGGCGTGAAGATCTCGAACGGAGCAAGGAATTCTATCTACAAAAACTTGCACCATATCCCGACGACCTTCTCATTACCTATGTGCATCCAAACTCAAGCGGATACACAGATTGGAGCACTGGAAAGGTTTTATATTACCAGAAGACGGCAGGAGAGCTGCGTGCAGAAATCAAGGCTATGGATTTTGATGGACATGAAACCCTCTCGCACCTAGGCGGTATTTCAATCGTATCCGCAGATCCCAATGTGAGCATGGAAGCCCTTGAGAATAGATCAACAGAAAACGAGCGGAATTTTCGGGCGGCTCTTGGACGCACTGTCGATAGGGTGCATTTTAAACTAGAGCTAAAAGAGCAACTAAAAGAAGCAGTAGCAAACCTACCAGATGACGCTACAATCTCAATTCCGCTAGAGGACGGCTCTCAGCTGGAGGCGACAGTGAAGGAATTAAAACTGAAGCTCGGAGTTAATTAGTGCCTAAGATGATATCCATCACTATCCGTGGGTCGTCGACGCTTTTCAGATAGGTGGTGATTTGCTCAAGAGCGTCTCTCTGCTCGTTTACTAGGATATCAGCTACCCTGTGAAGGCTCGATGTCTCCTCCTCCTTCCTTGCGGTTTCAATTCTTTCGATAAACTTTTCGTGTACTCCCGCTGCTCGGAGCGCATCTTCTTTTTGTTGATCGTGCTTCGCAAATTCTTCTGATAGCTTTGCGCGCGCTTGAGGTTCTTGCTTAGAGCTAACCTCACCTTTAGTTTCTAATTGCTCCTGGTCCTCGTGGGAAAGAAGAATTCTGAGCTTTGGTGGGATCTCCTGCCCGCGCTCAACATATAATCGCGCAAGACCTTTCACAAACCCCCGTTTCATAATAGGAAGGGGATCCTGCTTCGCGATGTATCTTAGCCATAAGGCAATCGTGCGCATCGTTCCTACAGTATCAACTAAAAACCATTCTGCCGCTGGACCTAGGGTGAGTCCATAGCGCTTTTCGAGCGTGTCCATAATGCTTCCGAGCTCATCGCCGCCGTCGATATGGATTTGTAGCAACCGCTCATCGAGCTGTTTACCCATCTCTCCCATTAACTCTGAAGCACTCTCTTGAATAAGATCGCCCAGGCTAGCTGATAGTTCATCTAGAAACCATTCGTGTCCTCGCTCCCTTACTTTTTCTATAACATCCTGGATTTGGTTAATATCAAGATAGTTCTCAACTTCTTGTCGTAAGTCATGAGGGTCAACAGTTATGCCATGAGCTTTTACGGCTTTATAGATAAGGCGTTCTTTCTTTGCTGCCCAGCCTGTAACAGTTTGGCAACAAAAATCCTCAAACCTTTCTTCATCAAAACTCTTTTCTTCGATGGCGGGAATTACCTTTGGGGCGATTGGAGTGTCCGGCCCCCCTTCAAGGGGATTGCTCATATATATAAGTTTACCATGAAAAGATCTGTTTTTTACACTCGCCCTTCCGTTCCCCTCCACTGCGCGCAATCTATCCAAGGGTTGCCACGAGTGGGCGTTTTCTTTTTATTGCCCAGAGTTGCTATAATGCACGTTATGAGAAAGCAACTAACTTTATGTATACCAGTGAAAGGGAACTCTGTCCTTCTTGGTATGAAAAAGAGAGGTTTTGGTGTTGGCAGGTGGAATGGCTTCGGGGGAAAAATTGATCCGGGAGAAACGATAGAACGGGGAGCGATGCGAGAGCTCGGCGAGGAAGCTAATATACAAGAAGGTGTTCTAGAAAAAATGGGGATACTCGAGTTTTCTTTTCAGGACGATGAGAAAGTTTTAGAGGTTCACATTTTTAAGCTCACTGATTTTAACCAAGAACCTGTCGAAACAGAAGAGATGAGGCCCCAATGGTTTCCATTTAATGAGATACCATTTTCTCAGATGTGGTCCGATGATGAGTATTGGTTTCCCCTATTTTTACAGGGCAAGTTATTCAAGGGAGCTTTTTTATTTGATAGACCGTCTGATGCTGAATACTCTGCAAAGATTCTGGAACAAAAATTAGAAGAGGTTTCAGTGTTGGAGACAGTCTTGTAATTGATATACTAACACTATGCAAAAAATCACCACAAAAGTATTTATAGGTGCATCAATCGCCTTCGGCATTATAGGGATGCTGATGGTTCTCACGACCTCTGCACAAAGTGATGGTCCCAATATTGTCTTACTAAAACTTCTCTTCTCATCCGTTATTGTTATTTTAGTTTCATTTGCTCTTAATGTCGCTCATAAGTATTTCAACGGGAATTAGGCTCTTATATTCCATAACCCCTTTTGATAAATAGAACCATCCTTCAGTGCGGGGCATAAATATTTACAAGATTACAGTAATGTGGTATTAATGCGTTACGGAGGTGCGCATGATGTGCGAGGTTCACAAGCCCGAGAGAACCACAGCGGTTCTTCGGGAATTCTTTTTCGAGTGCATGAGGCGGGGATACGTCTTCTCTCCGCCGCCCATTCCCATGGTCGGTCTGCCGGGTTCCAAGAGCATCCGCTACGAGCAGGGCGACCTGCTGTTCGTGGACTTCTGGCTCACGACACCTAGTTCCAAGGAGAGCCACGGCATGACGCTCATCTCGCGCGCTGGGCGACCGGTGTGGGCGATGCACTACGGTGGCTGGTACGACAAGCGGGTCATCCCGTTCTTGAAACGGGCCCTGGCCAGGAACTACGACGACCACGTCTTCGAGGGCGGGAGGGGCCCCCGGAATCTGGAAGGTGCGGATCACACCCTGCAGTACCTTAACAAGGTCGAGCAGGAAGGGTTCGCCGACTTCCGTGGCCACGAGCAAATCATCGCCACGTCCCATCAGACCGGCGCTCCCGTCGGGACGGTGCTCGGTGAGCATCGCTACTTCGGCGGGCTGATGGTGTAAAACCAGCAGGCTCGCAGGCGACGGTTTCGACCGTCGCTTTTTCTTTAAACTGAACTCATCCCTTAGCGTGTGTGGGGACATATTTACAATATAACAGAGGTGTGGTATTGTATGTTACAAGAGCTTGGCGTTGTGCTAAGGTCTTTTTCGAAAGAAGGAGCGGACGATGACGAAATCGCTGGTCGTACTGGTTGCATGTCTGGCGCTCATCGGCGCCATCCCCAGTCCCATTTCAGCGCAGGAGTCCAAGAAGGGCGACTGGAAGTTCGAGGCCGTCTCGATCAGTTCGGGCGACAGCCCGATCGCCTCGGGTATCACGGCCTCCGTCGATCTGGTGAGGGGCCGGTTCGGGGTGCAGGCCGCTTTCCAGCACGAGCAAGCCTGGCTCATCGCCGGGCGCAAGCTCGGCAAGATGGACTCCGAGAAGACCGCCACCTCGTACGACGGCTTCATCGGATTGTCGGCCGGCCACTTCCAGGGCGCTCCCTGGGGCGGGCCGTACCTGACCCTCAACAAGCCCTTGAGCAAGCACGTGTCGGTGTCCACGCTCCAGTGGCCGGGCTTCTTCGCCTGGTCGCCGCGCGGACGCGACGGACGTCCGCTGAACGTGGAGTGGGCCAAGATCGGATACGTGATGGTCTACCAGATCACTGCCGGTCCGGTCGGGGTATTCTACTCTGGCCTCAACTATCTGGACGACCCCTGGAACGACCTTCCCGGAGTGAGTGTCACCCACAACCTTCGGAAGGACTTCTCGCTCTCGGCGAGTGCCACCTGGAACAGCAACAAGAGCGAGTGGATGTTCCTGGTCGGCGCTGTCTGGAAGCCGCACTCGTCGTAAGCCCCGCCCCGCATCGTTCTGGGCCCCAGCGCATCGGGGCCCTTTTTCTTTAACCTTTCTCTACACCATAAACATAAACGACCCTTTGCGGGCCGTTTATGTTATTGAGGATGACTCCTTATTGGCGCCTCACGAACCTCATGATCCAGATAAGAATCACTGCACCGAGAATCGCTACGAGAAGACTATACAGGTTAAAGCCCGTAGATCCAGAACCGCCTAGCGATGACACGACAAAGCCTCCAATGATAGCACCGAGAATACCGATAACGATATTTGCAATTGCTCCCTGTTGTGCGTTGGTTCCCATGACCATAGACGCAATCCACCCCGCCAAAGCACCGAATACTATCCAAAGTATAATGTCCATATTATTTGTTTTCTTGGTCGTTTAATTTACCTGCAGCCTCTGGTGTCGACACAGTTTTCCCCATGAGGAATAGTTTCGTGATGCCGACAGCTAACACCCAGTACACGAGCATTGCAAGCAATGTTGTCCACTCGAACGTGCTACCCGAAGCTTGGGTAACGCGAAAGACATTGAGGAACGGAGATACAAAGACGTGCGTTATGCTGTACACCGCGTTTGTGAATCCGGCACCAGCGTTGGCCCCTAGTAGCTTCAAAATGAACCTGAATACGAGCAACACCTCTACTATCCCCAATATATACCAGACGATCTGAGTCCCTCGGTATATGGGCTTTGTGGTCGAAGAGTTGTATGATGAATCCATATAATTGAGTTGTTAATTACCTTTCCTACTCTCCTATAGTGTGCGCTTATATGTGGGGACTGTATATAGCCACATTTTCCTCAATATTATCTATGAATTTCATTACTTTAGTGCTCTCTGTGCTGGCAATACTGTTTGGGGCGTTTTTGTTCGTGTTTGGTGGCTATGACGACAGTCCCGGCTCCCAAGGGCTCGGGTTAGTAATCGTGATTGGTAGCGTGGTGAATATTATAAAACATAAGAAGAACCGCTTGAGATAGGGGGCCTTATTGCTCGATTTCTAGCACTTGATTTATACGTCGTTTCATGTTATAATTACAGAGGTAGCGCTGGTTTGAGGCGCTAGAGGAGGTGACATGGGCAAGAGCTTCGAGACGACGAAGTTCCACTGGATGAGCTGGATCGGTGCGCTGGTCCGCTACATCCGTGAGGACGACGTCGAGGCGGCCGCTAACGTCTTGGCGTGTTGTCTGGGTGATGTTGAGTCTGGCCCCGGCGCCGATGAGACCGAGATGGACGTTGTCTGGCGGCGCAAGATGTTCCAGCACAAGGAGCTCGATGGGCGGCACAAGGAGCTCTGGACTGCTATGCGGCCGCTGATCGTCACCGCGTACCAGAAGGCGACCGAGAAGAAGCTCCGGGGGCAGTTCTCCTGGAGCATCTAGAAAGCCCGTGTGAAGCCCACTTCACACGGGCTTCATCATTTTCATAAGAATGCTCAAAAAGGTTTTAGTGCTACAATACGCGAACATATCATGCCACAACATCTTGCAACCGGTGTCGTACACAAGGTGCCCGAAGATTTTCGTGGTGCTTTATTGGCGTCTGGGAAAGCGCAGACGGCGTGGAATGCGATTACTCCACTTGCACGCAATGAATGGATCTGCTGGGTAACGTTAGTAAAGAAGCCGGAGATTCGCGCGCATCACATTAAGCGTGCATGCGAAGACCTTGCGAAAGGAAAAAGGCGGCCGTGTTGTTGGGCAGGGTGCCCGCATCGGTAGCGCCTGGTAGTGAGGGAACGCTTTACAACGCCGTAGAAATACGGTATTGTATTTTTCTGGAGGCGACATGCGAATAGTCCGAAAACTGATGTGTGAAGCGTGTGGAAGGGAAACCGAACATCGGTATCTGCACGATACCGCGCACGGCATTCCGGAAACCCACATGGCTGGGACGGAGCGATACGAGTGCGCGGCATGTGGCCATGCGATCTTCAAGGGAGACGCACAGAAGCGCGGACTCAACCTCGTATTCACGCTGGACTAACCTTCTGCCTAGGAGGCATGATGAATCAAGAGAGAGCAGTGCAGTTGGTGCGCCTGGCGCGTCTCCTTGGAGACGCGGTCTCTCGCATCACAAGTGAGTGTGCGTGGGGCGAGAACGAAGAGCGGCTTGCGGGGGAGTTGGAGTATTTCCTCGCCGGAAGTCGCCAGGGAGTCGAGGCAGAGCGATTCCGCCAGTTCTGGGACACGTTGCCGCTTCGGGTCCAGAAGGCCTTGGAAAACGCGCGCAGAGCGAGCGTCGACTGGCTACCGATGGGCTTCAAGCTCATCTGTACCCAGCTCACCAATGCGGAGCTGTTCAAGGTTCCGAACTGCGGTGTAGCCAGCCGCAAGGCTCTCGATGAGGCACTGGCGGAGTACGGTCTCCGTCGCAACATGGATTACGCGGAGTACGAGAAGGTCGTCTGCTCCTGGAGGCCCTGACCTCAATCTGCACAAGAGCCCCACAGTGTCATCACTGCGGGGCTCCGTCTTTTTGTGCTGGTAATTTTTGGGAAAATACCGTATGATGCTTTTCTATGGCAAAACGACGTGGCGCACTTGGCTGGAACAGCGCAAAACACAAACCACGCACTCGTAAGACGAGCAAGCGTCTCGCGGTCAAGCACGCAATGCTTGCCGCACGAGCAGCGAAGAAATCGAAATAACGATTTCGCACCCATGAGGGCCGCGCACTGCGCGGTTTTTGTGTGTCCTCATGCGCCGTAGCATATTCGGTGATATACTAATACGTAATGAAGCGTGAATCATTTCTTCGACTCGTTATTACTATTAGCGCTTCTCAACTCGCTGGGATTCTCGGGTCGTTCTTTACGGTGAATGCCATCTCGAGCTGGTACGTGTATCTCTTAAAGCCGGCGTTCGCGCCGCCAAGCTGGGTATTCGGCCCCGTATGGGTCACCCTCTTTTTTCTCATGGGTATTGCGGCGTGGCTGGTGTGGGAGAGGGGAATGCGTCGGCAGGATGTTCGCGTAGCGCTTGGTACCTTTCTTATTCAGCTCGGACTCAATACGCTTTGGTCCATCGTGTTTTTCGGCCTGCAGAATCCCGGGGCCGCGTTCATTGAGATTCTCTTTTTAATCATCGCAATCCTTGCAACCATACGCGCGTTTTACCCTATTTCACGCATTGCGGCGCTTTTGCTCGTGCCCTACATCGGGTGGGTGAATTTTGCGGCATATCTGAACTGGACTATTTATCAACTGAACAGCTATTGACATAGATACCCCAGGGGGGTATACTGGAATGTGAAAGGAGGCGCACCATGCGCTGCAAGTGGTTCCTTCGGGCCGTGGCCCACTGCGAAGAGGGCTGCAGAAGTAAGGGGTAGCTCTCGTTTGAGCTGCCCCGTTCACGAGGAGTGGGGTTGCTACGCGACCCCCTCCTCACTTTTTATGAAAGCTACAACACATACAAAAGCAGTACGAAGACTCAAAATTGTTGAAGGTCAAATTCGCGGCCTGCAAAACATGTTGGCACAAGATGCATACTGCATTGATATTATTCATCAATCGCTTGCCGTGAAAAGCGCACTCTCCGAGATTGAAGATCTTATTTTAGAGAATCATTTAAAAACTCACGTGATAGAACAGATGACTTCTGGAAAAGCTGCAAAAGCGATTACAGAAATACTCGCAGTGCACAAACTCTCAAAAAAGAAATAAGAACTATGTCTCACATCACACTCTTTGTTGTAAATACACACTGCGCCTCATGTGAGACAAGAATTGAATCTGGCATTACTGCGGTGCCTGGCGTGGAGCGTGTCAACGCGGATAGTGCGTCGGGGAGGGTAGACATTTGGTTTTCTGGCGTAACTCCGAATACTGCCGAATACACCCGTGTTATTGAAGGACTTGGATACGCGATGGGAAAGAAGGAAAAGCTTCCATGGTTTTCTCGTTCTACGCATGATTACATCCATCTTTTTGTGGCCATCGGTATTGTGGCGCTCCTGTATGTTGTAGGGACGTTTTTTAATATTGAGTCACTCTCACTTTTTGTGGGGAAGACAAGTATCTCAATGGCGCTTGTCTTAGGGTTGATTGCTGGCATCTCTACGTGCTCAGCAACCGTTGGTGGCCTTGTGCTCGCGCTCTCCGCGCGCAACGCCGAACTACATCCCGAAGCGACGGGCATACAGCGCTTTCGTCCCCACCTGTTTTTTAATCTTGGACGCCTCATCGGCTTTGCGGGCCTTGGCGGCCTCCTCGGCGTCTTTGGCGCCGTTTTGCAACCATCAATTCGTTTTTCAAGCGGTGTTATGTTCTTTGTGGGGATCGTGATGGTGCTACTCGGGCTCAAGCTCATTGAAGTGTTTCCACGACTTACCCGTATTCCGTTTACGCTTCCAAAAAGATTACTGCGGACACTCGGCATTTCTTATTCTGCCCATGAGTATAGCCATCGAGGGGCATTTCTTTCTGGTGTCTTCACATTTTTCTTGCCCTGTGGCTTTACGCAGGCGATGCAATTTTTTGCAATAGGAACGGGAAGTTTTGTAAGTGGTGCTCTTGCCATGTTTCTTTTCGCGCTTGGAACAGCGCCTGGGCTTTTGGGCATTGCGAGCTTTTCAGCATTCTTAAAGGGGAGAGTGGCAAAACTCTTTTTTGTTGTTTCAGGAATTATTGTATTCATTTTTGGGTATACGAATATACGCAATGCGAGCACTATTCTTTTTGCGCCATCGGTGAATGAAACTGGAGAGATGCAAGACGGCACTCGAGTGATGCGAGCAGAATATCGTGTCATATCGGGCTTATCGCCGCGGACGTTCGCGGTAAACACCGGTGAGCGCGTGGCGATAGAAATTTACTCGCACGAAGATGATTATGGATGTATGGGAACCATTCTTATCCCGGGGCTTTTCGAAGATGTACAATTCCTAAAAAAGGATACAACAATTCTCTTGCCCTTTACTGCAACGCGAGCGGGTGAATACGCCATAACGTGTGCTATGGGGTTACGCCATGGAACTATTACGGTGACCGAGTAGGCGGGACATGCTATGCTCTTCATAATGAATGTAGGTATAGTACCCTCTACTCGTATAGGTATCGGCATTGTGAGTCTTGCGATCCTTGTGTGGAGCGCGTTTTTTATAGTACGTTTTCCTGAAACGCATCCCGATGCCACGCTTCGTATTGCAGAGCGGATAGATTCCTTTTCATTTCGCATCACGTTTCCTTTGAAGCTTGCGCGGTTAAGTATGCAAGAGCCTGATGCAGCGTTAGTAATGCCTGTGTATGGCGTTTCGGTGCGACAGGTGAGCGATACGTGGGGCGCACCTCGTGGCGAAGATCGCGAGCACGAAGGGCAAGATATTTTTGCATCTCGCGGAACACTCGTTTTTTCTGCAACGAATGGATACATTGTGCGCGTCCAAGAGGATCGAGAGCTGGGTGGCAATACGGTGTGGGTTGCTGGAGCAGGTGGGATTCGCTATTACTACGCGCACCTCGATAGATCCGCAGAGGGCATAACGGTGGGGCAGTGGGTGACCACTGATACAGTCATCGGCTTTGTGGGGAATACGGGCAATGCGGTAACTACGCCCCCGCACCTCCATTTTGGTGTGTATGAGCGTAGAGAGGCGCTCAATCCGCTTACCCTTCTTAAAGACCGTCAAAAATAGAGGAGCGGCGCATATATAGCGCCCGTTTTTATTATTTTGTCACGTTGCTTTTTTGGGGTGCCATGCTAGAGTAAAAATCCATGCGGTACTTGCCTTCTGGGAAGGTACAGATTGCTGTGTTACTTATCTTTGTCTGCGCACTCTATGCGCAGACGCTTCGCTTTGACTTCGTCCATTTTGATGAGGACGAGCTTATTATTGATCGCCAGAGCTTCTTGCAAAGCATCGAGAATGTACCGAAAGCATTCACTACAGACACCGCATATCCCTTTGGTCGCTCGGTGTTCTATCGTCCCGTACAAACGCTTTCATTTATGGTGGATGCACACATCGCTGGCGATCGTCCGCTGTGGTATCACGGCATGAATATCGCGCTCCACGCCACTGGCGCGCTTTTGGTACTTGTGGTGTTACGAGCGCTAAGCTTTGGTCCGTGGGCTGCGCTTGGCGGTGCGCTTGCGTTTGCGGCACACCCAGCGCTTGTGCCGGCCGTGGCATGGGTTCCTGGACGGAATGACATTCTTGCTGCTATTCCATTGCTTGCGAGCTTTTGGTTTTTTATCCGCTACGCACATACACAAAAGCGAGTATATCTTATCGCGCATGCGCTCCTGTGGTTTGTTGCTCTTGGAGCGAAAGAGTATGCCGTAGCGCTACCGCTGGTTGCATACGCATATGCAGTATTAGTGCGCCGGTGGCACTGGCGTACGGCGTTTACGCTTTCTGAAGGTGTGGCGTGGATCGGCGGATGGATCCTCTATGCGGTTGCTCGCACGCTCGCGCTTGCGCACGTGCAGACGCTCTCATTTGGCGAAGCGGCGATGTCCGTACTTCGTTCGGGAGGTGCGTTTTTAGAGTACATCACGAAAGCGGTGGTGCCAGTGCGGCTAGCGCTTATGCCGACAGGAGATCTCACGAACATGATTATTGGTGGCGTACTTGCGCTCGGCGCACTCATTACGATTATCGTGTTTCGGAAAAAAACACAGCTCGCGCAATTCGGCTTTGTGTGGTTTGTACTTTTTCTGCTTCCATCTCTGGTGACGAACGAGCCAACGGCTCGCCAAGTCTTTTTTGAGAACCGTCTCTACCTACCCATTGTAGGCATCATCATCGCGGCATTGAATTTAGTACGTCTCTTACCTCGAAAACCATTACTGATTGCGCGCGGTGCGCTGGTGGTCGTTGCCATCTTCTTTGCGTTCCACACCACACGACGCCTCCCTGCGTTTCAGAACAGTGAGACCTATTGGACGCTCGCCGCTGCGCAGTCTCCAAATCTTGCACGCGCACAAGACGGCTTAGGAACGGAATTTTTTCGCAAACGAAACGTAGGGCAAGCTCTCTTCTTACATCAGCGCGCGCTCGCACTCCATCCAGAAGCAAAGCGTGTGTGGAATAATATTGGATCCGTCTACCTCTTCATGCATAACATTCCCGCGGCGCAAGATGCGTTTGCAAAAGAAATCGAACGTAACCCTGGATTCCCTCCCGCATATCACAATCTCGCAATCACTCTTTTATTCCAAGGAAAAGAAGCTGAAGCGGAACAGCTGTGGCGGCAAGCGCTCGCCATTAATCCATGGTATTCGTTTGCGCACCAAGGCCTTGCATTACTGACCGCGCAAACGGGCCGTCTTGACGAAGCGCGCGAACACATCCTCTTTCTTGAGCGCGCCGGCGTCGCGCTTCTCCCAGAATTGATTCCTATCCGCGACGCGTTGTTCCCGTCACCTTCACCGTCCCCATCGCTCTAGGGGAGAATAAGCATCGCATCTCCGAATGAATAAAAGCGGTAACGCTCTGTTATTGCATGCGCATATATGCGCATGAGCTCATTGCGTCCAATAATCGAAGCAATAAGCATAAGGAGGCTTGATCGTGGCACGTGAAAATTAGTGATGCACCCTGTAATAAGTTGGGGGCTTTGTGGCGGCCGCATGAAGAGGGTGGTAGTTCCCGTATGTGCTTCCCAGCGCTCATAGTGCGCGATGGTTTCTAGTACGCGAATAGCGGTTGTGCCTACAGCGATGATGGGCCGATGCGCATCTCGTGCAGATCTTATTGCATCTGCGGCTGACTGTGTTATGCGATACCATTCGCTGTGTAGTGTATGTTGTGCAAGCTGTGTATCAGTAACTGGAGCAAATGTGCCACGATTTACATGAAGCGTTACTGACACGACTTCATATTCTTTCTTTATGCGTTCAAGAAGCTCTGGCGTGAAGTGAAGTGATGCTGTTGGTGCGGCAACGGATCCTTGCTCTTGGGCAAACACCGTCTGATATTCAGCTCGCGCTTCAGACTCTGAAAGGGGAGAATGTTTTATATATGGAGGGAGCGGTGTGGTGCCATAGGTTTCTAAAAATGAGAATAATTCTTCTGCGGGAGCGGGAAGAGAGCATGTGTAGCCATCAGCTGTGCGTTCAATAACGGTAATGGCATGCGACCCGCACGAAAGAGTGTCGCCAGCCTTCAGAGGCTTTGGTGACCACCAGAGAGAAGTTGTATCTGTGTGCGAAATATAGAGGAGCGCGACGGTTCCGCCAGTACTTTTTGTGAATGCAACGCGCGCAGGAAGGACTTTTGTATCATTGAGTACGATAAGCGCGTGAGGCGGGAGAAAATCTCCAAGGCGTGAAAACGTTGTATCAGTTATGTCGCCTGTTGTTTTGCGGTATACCAGCAAGCGCGCAGTGTCGCGTGGCGATGCTGGCCACTGTGCGACAAGCTCTTCTGGGAGAGCGTAGTCATATGATGTGAGGATATCATCAGGCATGCCCTAGTGTAGTGGTATACTGGTATGAAGAGCAAGTCTCCTTATTTATGCGCGTTACTATTATTGGCACTGGAGAGTTGGGAAGCGCGATTGCTCATGCGGTTCGCATGGGTGATCACACGCTTGCGCTTTGGGATGCGACTCCAGCCAAGCCTCGTACGCATGCGACATGTGAAGAAGCGCTCGCAATGGCGGAGCTTGTCTTTGTGTGCGTTCCTTCGGGCGGGCTCCAGAGCGCACTCGAAATGATCGAATCATGCACGCCAGGGAAAGCTTCCGTGTGCATCGCTACTAAGGGGATCGATAAAGATCAACTGCCCAATGAATGGGCGTCACAGATACTGTTAAAGCATTGTGCGTGGGGAGTCCTCGGTGGCGCATGTATCGCGGAAGAGGTGCGGGTGGGCATGCCAACCATGCTCATAGTTGGGAGTGACGAGAGGCGTGTAGCGAATGACGTGCGCACATCGCTTGCGGGAGCGGGTATCTCTGTTTCATGGACGACGCATAGTGATATCGTTGCACGGCGTAATGCGCTAAAGAATGTGTATGCAATCGGTATCAGCGCAGTTCGCGCATGCGCGGGATGGAATGCGGCCGGGCTCGCAAGCGCGTGCGCAATTCATGAAATGGATATCTATGCTCCTGCGCGAGATGACCATGCACTGTTTAGTACCAGCATCGCAGACCTCATCGCTACGGCATTTAGCGGTGACACTGGGCATGCGCGCATTGGACGTGCGCTTGTAGACGGTGAAGAAGTCTCTCCGGACAGTGAGGGCATCCGAGCGTTACTCTATATGAAAGCATCTGCGCAGCAAGCGCACGTACACCTGCCATTTTTGCAATGTATTGCCGCGGTGTATGAGGGAGAGAAGGGGCCAGAAGCACTCGTTTCTGTGGTGCTTCAAGCGCACGCATCACGTTGACGTGAGGGCGTTTCTTTTGTATATTACGCATCCTATGTTTCATGCATTTCTCTCTCGGATACGCCGCTTTTCTCGCGCACTGTGGCCATGGATGAAGCTTCACCCGTGGCGCTCTCTTGTCGGAATAGCAGGCTTTCTACTCTTTGTTTCTATTGTTTCTGGGGGCGAGAAAGAGAGCGGCGACGGTCTCTTTGCAGTGCAGCGGGGAGATATTGTGCAAGAGGTAAGCGTCACTGGACGGGTTGAAGCTGCGGAGGCAGTAGATCTTGCTTTTGAGCGATCGGGACGTGTCACAAGTATTCCTGTTTCTGTTGGTAATACGGTTCGCGCTGGCCAGGTGCTTGTGCGCATGGATGGGGGAGAACTCATTGCACAGCGGCAACGGGAGCTAGCAACTGTAAAGGCATCACAGGCACAGCTTGATCAGATTCTTGCCGGAAAGCGCACCGAGGATATTGATGTGTTAAAAACGATGCTTGCGAATGCAGAGCGCACACTTACAGAAACAAAGAGCTCGGGGACGTATAGTATCCTCTCAACCGCCGTGCAGTCGGCGTTGAATTCTTTTGAAACATTTACCAATGTTCAATATGCGTACTTTGCTGGTTCGAATGTTGATGCTGGACCACTCGCAGATGCGAAGTCAACCGCACTACACATGCTTGTTGGCGAGGGGAACCTTGGCCGCACGCAAGCGTGGTATTTTCTTTCACTCACTGGCGGCTTGCGTGGCCAGATTACTGCAGCACAGAATAGCGATGATCTCACTATGTATCTTGAGCCCGTACAACGGGCAGGTGAAGCGACGCAGCGTGCGTTACAGCTCATGCAGGGGCGTCTTTCGAGCGCCGCAGACGTGACAACCACTGATCGCGCAGCGATTACTACAGAATTAGATGCCGTTGCAGCCCAGCTAAAACTTGTTTCTACGCAGCGCCAAGCGTTGGTGACGGCAGAGAACGCTGTTCGCGATGCTCGCACACGCCTCACACAGGGCGAGGCTCCAGCAGAATCTTTCGATGTACAAGTGGCACGCGCACAGCTCGAGCAGGCACAGGCGAATCTTGCGCTTGTTGAGGCACAGTTGCGTAAATATACACTGGTTGCTCCATTTGCGGGCACCATCACTTCTGTAGACGTAGAGCGTGGCCAGATTGTCCAGCCACAGACTTCCGCCGTATCTCTTATTAGTGATGCGCGTCTTGAGATCGAAGCTGCAATTTCAGAAGCTGATATTATAAAAGTGCAGATCGGAGACGTGGCGCGAGTGGTGCTTGATGCATATGGCCGAGACCGACAAATTGCGGCACACGTGGTTCATATTGATCCAGCGGCTCACGTCACGGAAAGCGTCGCAACGTATCGAGTAACGCTTCAGTTTGATGAACAGCACGACGATATTCTGCCCGGACTTACCGCAGACTTAGATATTCAAACTGATGCGCGCACCGGGGTTCTCTTTGTGCCGACGCGCGACATTATTACAAAAGAGGGCGTGAAGCTCGTTCGTGTTCGTGTGATGGGTGACGTTCCAGAACGCTTCGTACCGCTCACGCTTTTTGAAAAACGCGATGACGCGCAAATCTTCGAAGCTCCTATTGAAACAGGGCTCCGTGGCTCTGATGGTCGTACCGAAGTGCTCTCCGGCCTCATGGAAGGCGATGTTATAGTAACCGACTAATAGAATGGCGGCACCCATTATTGAAGTCCGCGGCCTCGGAAAAGAATATCGCGAACAAGACGTGACGACGGTCGGCTTGGCAAGCGTGGACATTACTATCAAAGAAGGAGAGTTTGTGGCGATTGTGGGGCCCTCTGGCTCTGGCAAGTCTACGCTTCTACAAATTCTCGGGTGTCTTGATCGTCCCACAAAGGGAACATACCGCTTGGCGGGAAAGGATCTCACCTCTTTTTCAGATGAAGAGCTGGCACAAGTGCGCAATGAGATGTTGGGGTTTGTATTTCAGGCGTTTAATCTCATGCCGCGACAGTCTGTTCTTGAAAATGTAAAAATGCCACTCATCTATGCGGATATTCCTGAACCAGCTCGCACGCAACGTGCACAGGCGATGGTTGATCTCGTGGGCCTCACCAACCGTTCCGATTTTGCGGCGGCGAAGCTTTCCGGTGGTCAGAAACAGCGTGTAGCTATCGCTCGTGCTCTCGTGAATAATCCGCGAGTGATTTTTGCCGACGAACCAACGGGGAGTCTCGACTCTCGTTCTGGCGAGGTGATCACGCGATTCCTCCAAGATCTGAATGATCAAGGAAATACCATTGTGCTCGTGACTCATGAATCATATGTAGCAATGGCGGCAAAGCGCATGGTATCAATCCGTGACGGTGTTATCGAGTCGGATACCGTTATTGATAAGCGGCGCATTATTGCTGAGCAGGGGTTTGAAAAATAGCACTATGTTATTTCGCGATACATTATCCATGGCACTGCGAGGACTCTCGACACACAAGTCGCGCTCCTTTTTGACTATCTTAGGAATTGTAATCGGTATCTCGTCTATCACACTGATAACATCCATTGGGCAGAGCGCCGAAGGTCTTATCCTGGGTGAAGTGCAAGGGCTGGGCGCTCAAAATGTATTTGTGATCCCTGGCCGTGAACCGAGTGGGCCAAATGGTTTTGGCTTTACTATTCTTGACGATTCGCTCAAGGAGCGTGACCTCGAGGCATTGCGTAAAAAGTCTAACGTGCCCGACGCAGCGCGTGTCGTACCATTTGTCTTTGGGCCGGCAGTTGCTTCTTATGGTTCGGAGGCATTCACCGCAACGGTACTCGGTGGTACGAGCGACCTTGTGCCACTGTATAACCTCGACCTCTCTGCGGGGATGATGTTCGATGACTATGACGTGCGTGAGCGCTCCCAGATAGCAGTGATCGGCAAAGATGTAGCGAAGGAGCTGTTCGGGTCTTCTACGGCTATCGGAGAAAAAATTAAGCTCAAAGATTCTTCGGTGCGCGTCATCGGTGTGTCAGGAGATAAAGGACAATCGCCGTTTGTTGATTTTGATGATGCGATTGTTATGCCGTACACGACCGCACAGACGTATATTCTTGGCTTTTCGTATATTCAACGTATCGCGGTTACTGCTTCGAGTCCAGAGACTATGGACGCGGTAGTAAAAGATATCGAAGCAACACTGCGCGATACGCACAATATTACCGATCCTGATAAAGACGATTTCTTCGTACAGACGCCAACCGAAATTGCGGACACTTTTAGCACCATTACGGGCGTTCTTACACTGCTCCTCTCCTCGGTTGCTGGCATTTCTCTTGTTGTCGGCGGTGTAGGGATTATGAATATCATGCTTGTTTCGGTGACAGAGCGCACGCGCGAAATCGGCTTACGCAAGGCCCTTGGTGCAAAGAACAACGACATTCTTTCGCAATTTCTTACTGAAGCGGTTATTCTCACGCTTGCGGGGGGTGTCCTTGGTATTAGTATTGGTATTTCATTAAGTTATCTTGCGTCTTTCGCCGCGCGAACATTTGCTGGTATTGCTATGCCATTTATTCTGCCGATTTCTGGTATGGTGATGGGTGTGTTGGTATCGGCAGTAATAGGTCTTATCTTTGGACTCTTCCCAGCGCGCCAAGCCGCGCTGAAGAGCCCCATGGAAGCACTTCGTTATGAATAACATCATTCGCAGATATCATGCATATGCAGAGAAAGCACCGACGGTTTCGCGTGCTGTAGTTGTTTCCGTTATCGGTATTGCGTTCTTGGGTTTTCTTGATTCGCTCTACCTCGCACTCTTACATTTCATTAACCGCGTGCCCCCGTGCAGTATCTTGGAGGGATGCGAGACGGTAACATCGAGTGCCTATGCAACCATTGGGCCAATCCCACTCGCGCTGTTGGGAGTGTTCTATTACGCATTTTTTGTCATAACTGCTTTAGCGAGCTTTCATAAGCGTACGTCGGCCCCTCTCTCGGTGGCGCTCTTTCTAGCGCCCGTAGGTATGCTGTTCACGATTTATCTCATCGTGCTCCAGTTATTTATCATCGATGCCATTTGTATCTACTGCATGGGGTCCGCGCTTACCTCATCGCTTCTTTTTGGTATGTGGCTTGCGGTGTGGAGTCAGCACTATCGTCACTTGAGGGCAGAAGCTTAGTGCGTGTATTGAGTTGCACCGCCGCGTGGCGTACAATAGATCGTATATGAAACGATTCTTTTTTCTTTTCGCTGTATGCGCACTTATTTTTTCTCCTACCGTCGCCATGGCGGCAGTTGTAGGAGCTGGTGAATCATATGTACTCGCGCCAACGGATCCCATAAACGAAGATGTCTATGGAGCTGGTGGTACGGTGAGTGTGAGTGCAAGAATTAACGGTGACATTGCTGTCGCTGGTGGCACGGTGAGTATCAGTGGCGATGTACGAGACGACATACTCGCCGCCGGCGGCACACTGACCATCGCGGGGACTGTTGGAGATGATGTGCGCGTCGCTGGCGGCACAACGGTAGTTACCGGAATTATTAAGGGGGATCTTGTCGCGGTGGGCGGGCAGGTGCACATCACTCGAGATGCAACCATCTCTGGGAGCGTTCTCGCAGGTGGTGGTTCAGTTACTATTGATGGGCACGTTCTGGGCGGTCTCCGGATGACTGGAGGAAGCCTGGTGATTAATGGCATTATTGATGGCCCAGTGTTTGCAAAATCGGACCGTTTTACTGTGGGTGCTGGCGCTGTACTTGGTCAACGTATCGAGTACCGTGGCCCACGACCCGCGGAAGTTGATCCGTCGGCACGCCTCGCACAGGATGTGATATACACCCGAAGCGCAGCAGCGCTTCCCGACGAGCGGACCGTTATGGCGTTGGTGGGGGCTCTCTTTGGCGCACTTATTGCGCTGAAAGTGCTTATGGTGCTTGTGGCAACGTACGCGCTTGTCTACGCGTTTCCAAGGCTGACACATGATGTGCTTCACGCAACATTCGCACATGTGGGCTGGTCTATTCTCCGCGGCATTGGTGCCATCATACTGATTCCCCTTGGTGCGATTGTGTGTGCAGTGATTCTTGTTGGCCTGCCAATAAGTTTCATTATTGTGCTCGTCTATGCGCTGTTCTGGGCGCTTACCGTATTGCTGGCGCCGGTTGCGTGGGGTAGTGTCGCTATGCATCTCGTGAGAAAGGAACCATTGGGCGCCGTTGCGTGGTATACCATTCCTGTCGGGCTTCTCGTGGTAGGTGTTATCGGTTTTGTTCCTGTGCTTGGCGGGCTAGCGCAACTAGCAATGCGCTGTGCGGTTTTTGGTGGCATTGCGATAGTGTGGTATCGCGCAATGTGGCTGAAGCGCGCGATTGCCTTATAGTGTGGTGAATAATTATTATGAACGATCATCAACCATTGCGTCGCTCTCGTGTAAATAAGATATTTGGCGGCGTTGCAGGAGGGCTCGGAGAATATTTTGACTTTGACCCGGTCTTTATTCGCCTTCTCTTTATTGTCCTTGCGGTGGTGGGTGATTTTGGGTTTACCGTCTTACTCTATCTCGCGCTGATGTTTATCTTGCCACTGCAGGATGCGCGCCAAGGTGGAGAGGAAACGCTCAAAGAGCGCGTGCATTCATTTGTTGCAGAAGTGCAGTCGGGAGCGCAAGATATCGCCGACCGTTTGCGTGCGCGTGAGCGAGCGGTGCTCAAGCGCCGCACACTTCTAGGGGTTGGGCTTATCGCCTTGGGTGCGCTCGCGTTCCTTCGCGAGTTTTTCTCGCTCGAATGGTTCCAGTGGTCAGCGATTTGGCCGGTGCTCTTTATTGTGGTGGGGATTATTGTATTGCAACGCGAACCGCGCGCTCCATCAGTGCGCCACACACTAGAGGAGAAGAAAGACACGCCCGACGAGAGTGATACAGAGTCGCCTACACAACCGCATGCATAACGCTTTCCTGCAATCTATTGATGTGCGGATTCTCCAGTGGCTCCAACGCTACGGGGTATCTCTGCTGCGGATATCTCTTGGCATTGTGTTCCTGTGGTTTGGCCTCTTAAAGGTTCTTGGCATGTCTCCTGTTGGATATGTGGTACAGAGTGTGTACACACTCCTTCCTCTGGGGCAGTTTTTAGTCATTCTTGGCC
This sequence comes from Patescibacteria group bacterium, assembly GCA_038064455.1. Classification (GTDB taxonomy): domain Bacteria; phylum Patescibacteriota; class Minisyncoccia; order 2-02-FULL-40-12; family GWA2-44-9. The sequence goes on from JBBTTB010000008.1 coordinate 39,043, forward strand.
TCTTTGAAATCGTCGTGGGGATTGGTTTACTCACAAAGCGTGCATTGCGACTCGTGTTCGCATTGCTTTGGATAGAGATGCTGGGAACGTTTATCGCTCTCGCATCTGCCCCAGCGTTGTTTATGCGTGGATCACTCTTTGCGCTGACCGTCGAAGGGGAATTTGTTATAAAAAATCTTGTGCTTGTTGCGGCAAGTATGGTGGTCGCGGGAGCGACTATTCGTCCTTGGCAACGAGATTCTCGTGATGCTCGCTGATGATCTTCGTTCACTCGTGCGCGGTACTGTTGCTACGGACGATGCCTCTCGTGAAGCGGCAAGCCGCGACGCGAGTATTTTTCAAGTTACTCCTGAAGCTGTAGTGGCGCCGCAGGACAGTGCCGACGTGCAAGCGCTCGTGCGCTACGCGAATGAACATCCTGGAGTTTCTCTTACCGCGCGTGCCGCGGGGACGTGCATGAGCGGCGGCCCGCTTTCTTCATCTATTGTGTTGGATATGAAGCCTGGTTTTCATGCAGAGGCAGTAGTGCATGGCGATGTGGCGACGGTAATGCCCGGGGTGCTGTATAGGGATTTTGAAAAAATCACTCTAGCGCATGGGTTGATCATGCCAACCTATCCCGCCTCGCGAGAGCTTTGCGCTATAGGGGGTATGGTTTCTAATAATGCGGGCGGGGAAAAGAGCTTAACGTATGGTCAAACGGCTGACTACGTGCACTCTCTGCGTGCCGTGCTATCTGATGGCAACGAATACGAGCTTGGCCCGCTCTCGGGCGATGCGCTCAAGGCGAAGCTTGCACAACAAGATTTTGAGGGTTCGCTGTATCGCGCAATGTATGAATTGGTTACACACAACGCGGAACTTATTACCGCGGCGCGACCGAAGGTTTCTAAAAATTCTGCTGGATATCAACTCTGGCGTGTATGGGACGGAGAAACGATGAATCTTGCTAAGGTGCTCGTGGGAGCGCAGGGGACGCTTGGCATTATCACCGAAGCAACGCTTTCACTTATAAAACCAAAGCCCTTTAGTCGCTTACTGGTGTCTTTTATTGATACCATCGCAGATATACCGGGCGTGGTGAGTGCGATTAGGGCCCATGCTCCAGAAAGTCTTGAATCATATGATGACAAAACGTTCATGCTCGCGTTCCGTTTTATGCCAGAATTTGCGCAGCTTCTAGGTGCACGAAATATTATTTCATTAGGCCTCCAATTTATCCCGGAAGCATGGATGTTGCTCACGCACGGCGTCCCGCGTTTAGTAGTGTTGGCTGAATTTTCTGGGGACACTGATGCAGAGGCGCTTGCGCCTGCGCAGGCAGCAGAACAAAGCTTACGATCTCTCGGGATTCGCACGCGCATGACGCAAAGTGCGAATGAAGCAAAGAAGTATTGGGCGATTCGTCGAGAGAGCTTTAATCTCTTACGCCACCATATCCGCGGGCGCCAAACCGTCCCATTTATTGATGATGTTATCGTGCCTCCCGAGCGCCTTGCCGAATTTCTACCACGGCTTACGGCGATGCTGGATCCATATAAACTTACCTATACCTTGTTTGGACATATTGGTGATGGGAATTTTCACATTATTCCATTCATGAAACTTCAGGATCCAAAAACCCAAACAGCAATTAAAGAGCTCTCATCAAAGGTATATGCGCTGGTGAAAGAGTTTGGCGGCTCTATCACCGCGGAGCACAACGATGGCATCATCCGCACGCCATTTATCGAAGAGATGTACGGAAGGCAAGTGTATGCGCTTTTCCGTCGTACAAAAGAGATTTTTGACCCCCATACTATTTTCAATCCAGGTAAGAAAGTCGGGGGATCGTGGCAGTATGCGCTTGATCACATACAGAAAAGCTAATGTGTAAGAGCCCGGCACCCCTAGGGTTGTAGGTAACGCCCCCCTCGTCTTTTTTAGGAAGTATGGTATACTGTAGTTCGTATTGGCACGACCCGCCCGCGGCGGTTTTTTATTCCAAATGCAACAGATTCGTAACATCGCTATCATCGCACACGTTGACCACGGCAAAACTACGCTCGTGGACTTTTTGCTGAAGCAGGCGGGTACCTTCCATGCGAAGGCTGAAGAGCTAAGCCAAGATCTCATCATGGACTCAAATGAGCTTGAGCGCGAGCGCGGCATTACTATTCTTGCAAAGAACACCGCTGTTATGTACGGAGACACGAAAATTAATATTGTCGACACTCCAGGTCACGCTGATTTCGGAGGCGAAGTAGAGCGTACACTGAACATGGCAGATGGCGCCATTCTCCTCGTTGACGCCCAAGAAGGCCCCATGCCACAAACAAAGTTCGTGCTTAAAAAAGCACTGGAGCTTGGCCTCAAGGTTATCGTTGTGGTGAATAAGATCGATAAACCGGGCGCTGACATCTCTCGCACTATAGACGAGACAACAAATCTTTTCTTACAGCTTGCACACAATGAATCTCACCTCGATTTTCCTATCGTGTATGCGATCGGCCGTGAGGGGAAAGCATGGGATCATGTCCCAACCGCAGAGGAGCGCCAAAGCGAAGGAAGCCTTGTGCCACTGTTTGATACAATTGTTGCGCACGTTCCAGCTCCAGGTGCCGATGTATCGGGCACATTGCAGATGCTTGTTGCGGCACTTGATCGCGATACCTATCAGGGGCGCTATGCCATTGGCCGCCTTGCTCGTGGCACCGCTCGCGCAGGCCAGCGTGTAGCCATTATTGATGCTACGGGCAAACAGCATGTGAGTACGATTGAGAAAGTGTTTGTATTCCAAGGCTTAAAGCGCGCAGAGGTTACCGAGGCGTTTGCCGGAGATATTATCGCCGTCACCGGTGTCCCAGAGGCGCACATCAGCTGGACCATTGCGGATGTATCAAACCCAGAGCCTCTTCCGAGTATTGCCATTGAAGAGCCAACGCTACGAATTACGCTTGGGCCAAACACATCTCCTTTTATGGGGCAAGAAGGAGAGTTCGTGACGTCTCGCCAAATTGGTGAGCGTCTTGAGCGTGAGCTTGAAACTAACGTTGGCATGCGCTTAAGCCCACTGGGTAATGGAGAGTACGTACTTTCGGGCCGTGGCGAATTACACCTTTCAGTATTTTTAGAGACGCTTCGTCGTGAAGGTTTTGAAATGCAGGTATCAAAGCCGGAAGTTATTTTTAAAGAAATAGACGGCATCCTTAAGGAACCTGTGGAAGAGGTTACTGTTGATGTCCCTGAAGAGTATGTCGGCACTATTACCACTGAATTTGGGAAGCGCCGCGCCGAACTCACGAATATTATTAACCATGACAATGGCTACAGCCGTATGGTGTACCTTATGCCTACGCGTGCGTTCCTTGGTTTGCGCAATATCCTCATGACCGCGACGAAGGGAACTATCGTCATGAATAGTATGTTCTCTGAATTTCGTCCTGTAGGGGAAGCGTTGCCGCGTGATCGCAACGGTGCTCTTATCGCATCGGAAGCCGGTCAAGCAGTTGCGTTCGGACTCGAAGTTGCGCAGGGTCGCGGGAGCACCTTTGTTGGCCCTGGTGAAAAAGTATATGAAGGCATGGTAGTGGGTCTCAACAGCCGCCGTGAAGACCTCGAGATCAATGTGACAAAAGGAAAGGAGCTCACCAACATGCGCTCGAAGAGCTCCGATGGGGTTACTATCTTGGCTCCGCCGGTGATTATGAGCCTTGAACAGGCCCTCGATTTCATTGAAGATGATGAGCTTTTAGAGCTCACGCCAGAGCGTATTCGCATGCGAAAACGCTATCTTTCTCGCACAGAACGCGACAAGGCTCGCCGCGTCCAAAAAGAGGTGCTTGCGTAAAGTCGCTGTTCGTGATATACTGGGGATTGTGTAGGAACTCTCGCGGTAGCAGCCTGCGATTACGTAGGGGGCTCGACGAGAAGGTCAACCCTACGGTAATAAAAACAAATTCGTGTTTTCTGGGGCCTTCTGAAGAAGAAGACGATCGGAAAACGCGCACAGTATGGCAAAGCGTTTATATGTAGGTAACTTGTCGTATGATACGACTGACAGCACTCTCCGTGATGCGTTCGCGCAATCTGGAACAGTTGCTTCAGCTCAAGTCATCATTGATAAGATGTCCGGCCGCTCCAAGGGCTTCGGCTTCGTGGAGATGAGCTCGGATGACGAGGCTGCAAAGGCAATCGAAATGTGGCACGGTAAGGAACTCGATGGCCGCGCACTCACCGTCAACGAAGCACGCCCTATGGAAGCACGCCCACCCCGCGCAGGCGGAGCAGGTGGCTTCGGTGGAGGTCGTCGCTCGTCCTACTAAGAACTAGTCATAAAACACCCCGCAAGGGGTGTTTTATGTTGCGCAAGAGACTGGTTCTTGCGTGGTGTTTTTTGACGTTCCTCCGAAATTCGTGCGACATCCCCCTTCCGACTCCCGTCGCGGTCCCAGCGGGACCGCGCGGTCTCACTCGCCCTCGCTCGTCTCCTTACGGAGACACCATGCCCGCTCGGGC
>JBBTTB010000009.1:0-31397 GCA_038064455.1 Patescibacteria group bacterium
TAGAGCGATAGCTCTAGGTGAGGGCGAGAGGGAGTGCTCTTGCTCGCAGGAAGCAAGAGACACGTGCTCGGAGGAACATCCAAAAACAGTGCATTGGATTGCGTGACCGTTTATGGGCTCTATGCTAGGATTGCGGCACATGATTTTGCTCATTACGGGGAATGGAAAGGGCAAGACGACAAGCTCACTGGGGCAGGCACTTCGTGCTGTTGGCGATGGCCGTAAGGTGCTCATGGTGCAATTCATTAAAGGACCATGGCGCTCGGGTGAAGATGAATCATTTCAACGCCTTGCACCCGATTTTAAAATCATAAAAACAGGGAAGGGGTTCGTGGGCATTTTAGGGGACACGCTTCCGCGCGAAGAGCATGCGGCAGCTGCTCGTGCTGGCCTTGCGCTTGCGCGCACGGAAATGGAGAGCGGTGCGTGGGGCATGCTCATTTTAGATGAAGTACATAATGCGCTTGCGCTTGGTCTTCTTAAACTCTCCGCAGTAGAATCGCTTGTCGATGCGCTTCCACAAGGCATGGATCTCATGCTCACAGGGCGCGATGCACCACAATCACTTGTTGATCGCGCTGATATTGTGAGCGAGATAAAAGAAATAAAACACCCCTATCAAGAAGGAAAGAAGGGAGTAAAAGGAGTAGAGTGGTAGCATGCGTTTTAATCTTCCTAAAAACGATGCCACATATCGGTGGACGGCACACGTGGTGCGCAAGATGCAGCACTACGCGCTTTCGGCTGATCGAGTAAAAAGAGTGATGCGTTCTCCAGCGCGTATGGAAGAAAGCGTTGTACCGGGTGCGGTAGGCGTTATGCAGAAGGCGGGGACTCCTAAAAAGCCAACAGAGATCTGGGTGATGTACCGCCAGGATGCCAGCAAGGGGCGGAAGGTGGTCATTACCGCGTGGCGTTATCCGGGGGTCAGCCCCGTGCGCGACACCATCCCTATTCCGGCAGATATTCTTGCTGAAATCCGCCACGAGCTGGACCTCTTGTCAAAGGAATAAGTGTGATATACTAGGAAATATGACTCAAAACCCATTCTCCTACGAGAGCCTCTTAAGCTTTCCTTTCTCCTTTGATTGGATTATTCTAGCGGCATTTGTGTGGGTATTCGTGTGGAAAGGCCTTGCGCTTTGGAAGGCAGCTCGCTTAAGCGCGAAGTGGTGGTTTATCGCCCTTTTGGTGGTAAATACGTTCGGGATTTTAGAGATTCTCTTCTACTACGTCTTCTCCGAACGTATCGCCCGTGGGAAGAAATCAGAGCACGATACTACTGCCCCTGACGCAGGCGCGCCAGGTAGCGCTTCTGAAACTGCGTAAAGGTACCCTTGCGAATCGCGGTACGCATATCCGCAACAAGCTTTTGGAAAAACCACATGTTATGCATCGTAGCCAGGCGTTGTGCCTGGCTTTCGATTTCTGGAAAATGGGTATCAAGACGAAGGAGTGCGCAGAGCGTGCCGCGCGTAACGCCACTACTACATGCGGGGCACGAGCAGCTGGGCGAGAGACGAGCTGCGCCTTTGCGCCAACGTGCAGAGCGGATATCGATGGGGCCTGTGGCAGTCCAAATGCGACCATGGCGCGCTTCGCGTGTAGGGATGACGCAGTCGAACGTGTCGACGCCTGCGGCGACAGCGTCAAAAATGTCTTCGATGCGTCCGATGCCTAACAGATGGCGCGGCTTTTCTTCGGGGAGGTGTGGCATAATTGCATCAAGTGTTGCGCGCATCTCTTCTTTCCCAAACGAGCCACCGATACCGATGCCGTCTACCGCGGTGGCGCCTACAATGCGTGCGCTTTGCTTGCGAAGATCATCAAAGCGTCCGCCCTGCACAATGCCATAAATCATTTGGCGCTCCATGAGGGGGCGGGCATCTTTTTCGATAAGGCAACGGTCAAGCCAGCGATGCGTGCGGTGCATCGCGGCACGAGTGTGTGCGCGGTTATGCAGTGGCGAGGTACATTCATCAAATGCAAAGATCATATCAGCACCAATAGCTTCCTGAATCTGCATAGAGAGCTCTGGAGTGAGCATGCGCCTGGTTCCTGTGGGGTCTGTGAATGAGACGCCTTCTTCGGTAATGGTAACGGCGCTTTTTTCACCGACTGCCCGGCGGGGACGCTCGAGAACCTTGCCGACATTATGTTCTCGAGCGGCACCAAAGGAGAACACCTGGAACCCGCCGCTATCGGTCATGGTGGGGATAGATTGTTTCAGGGAGCGAGTAAGGAACGTTTAATTTTTTGTTGATGGGTGAGCGAGGGCAGCATCCCAGAGGTGGTATGCGTTGGCAATGATGAGCCGGGTCTTTGTCTTGGGGAGGTCAGAAGGCTTGAGTGCGCGCACAAAGCCTCGCGTGCCCACAATAACGTATGCGGGTGTTTCTACGGTGCCATGGGGTGTTGTGAGTATGCCAACGCGCGCCTTTGAGTGGCGATCGCGCGCTGTAATAGTGAACGTTCCTTTCGTGGTGGTGCGCCGCTTTCTTGACATAGATGGTTTCCAATTGTATTGCAAAACGAGGAAAAAGGAAAGAGGTGGTTCTTGCCATCTTTTTGTATTTCCTGTATACCTGTGCGCATGAGTTCTTTCCTAAATCTGCATGCGATAGTCATAGCCACAAGCGCTTTTCCGAACATTTGTGGCTATGACTATCACCACGGTGGTCCGCTAGCATGTCGTGCTACCTCATAGGAGAGTAGATAAAGGAGTCCCCATGGACCCTTCGAGAGACGTTTCCGGCAGGCAAATCAGAGACTTTCTCCAGATGTTGGAAGATCGCCACAGGAGCGGCGAGTGGCTACAGGGCCTGAAGAACTCCGGCATCCTTACGGATCTCATGGAAGTGAAGAAGCCCTGGGAGGAGATCGACGGCTGGACGCGGGATGCGGTTCGCGCCGCACTCCGGTTGCCCCAGATCACGCTCGAACCCAAGGTCTGGATGACGGTTACCCTGGGCGCATATCAGACCCTCGGAGAGTATAGGGGCGCGCTGAAATCTATGGGGCGCGGTGATTGCATCTCGGCTAATGCTCTTCCGGCGCTCGAGACTGTCGCGATCGCGACCGAACCGACGCCTTGCGATCTCGTGTGCGCTGGTTCCACGTATTTGGGGTGTCGTGCGGTGAGTAAGCGCTCCTATTCGGAAGTGTTGGAGCGTGCGGTGCGGCTGGGCCTGCGTCCCTGCAGGCCGGAGGTCGCGCTTGCGCTCATGGTGCACAGGAACTACACGGGCCCCCTCTACCAGGAGCCGCCTCACACCATCGCCTCGAAACCACTGGGTGACGCGTTACTCTGGATCCAGTATCGTCACATGTCCGGTGAGCTCATGTGCGGGAACTTGAGATACACGTCTTGGGGACCCGGTCACAATCTCATCTTCGAGCTACCGCGCCAGGAAGAAAAGCCGGTCGCCGCGTAGCGCGTGACCACCAGCCCGTGTCCACCTCCTGTGGGCACGGGCCTTTTTCTTGCACAAAGAGCACACTCCACGCTATGATGTTTTATGATCACGGATAAACGCGCGCTCGCGCTGATAGCTCTCTTGAGTATTGCAACGCATTGGTTCATGTTTGGGGCGCCGAATGAAACCGTGTTTGATGAGGTACACTTTGGGAAGTTTATTTCCGGATATGCCACAGGAGAATACTATTTTGATATTCATCCGCCGTTGGGGAAGTTGTTGATCGCAGGATTTGGGAAGGTTGCAGGGTTTAAGCCAGAGTTTGGCTTCGCCAACATCGGAGACACCTATCCCGACGATTCATATAAAGCACTTCGCTTTCTCCCCACGCTTGCGGGCACGTTGATTCCGCTGGCACTTTTTTGGCTCGCACGCCTGTTAGGTATACGCACTCCCTACGCCGCGCTTGTGGGGGTGGCCGCGGCGGTTGAAAGCGCGCTGGTGGTGCAGTCTCGGTTTATCCTCTTAGATGCGTTCTTGCTCCTCTTTGGCATCTTGACGCTCTGCATGTATCTTCGTTTCCGTCAGACTACACAATGGCGCTTTATCGTGGGCATGAGTATCTTTGGTGCCTTAGCCGCATCAATCAAATGGACCGGTGGCGCATTCTTACTGCTCGCGCTTCTTGCGGACTGTGTCCGCCGAAGCCAGCTATGGCGGGCGAAGGCGGAGGGTGTGCTGGTTGCCAGCAAGGAACGTGCACTTTCGTTTCGGGATCTTTCATTCTTTACTGTTGTTCCGGTTGCGCTCTACGCGGCTATCTTTTGGGTGCACCTTTCACTCCTCCCGAATACTGGCCCGGGCGATGCGTTCATGAGCCGTGAATTTCAGGCACGCCTTCAAGGAAACGCGGCATCAGAGGACCCAACGCTGACACCGAAGGGCATGCTGGCAAGCATTGTTGAGCTCAATATCGAAATGTATCGTGCGAACGCGCGCCTTACTGCCACGCATCCCTACGGAAGCCCGTGGTACTCGTGGCCACTCATGACACGCAGTATTTTCTATTGGAATAGCGACCAGCAGACGAGTGACCGTCCCGGCGAGCAGCACAAGATTTATTTGGTAGGTAATCCTATCGTGTGGTGGGGAAGTAGTGCGGCGATCTTATTCCTTTTCTTTACTTTACGAGATCCCCAACAGCGCACATTTCCCGCACTCTTTATTGTGGCTGGCTACGGCATTTCATTGTTGCCGTTTGTGGGAATTTCGCGCGTCATGTTCTTGTACCACTATTTCCCTGCGTTGCTCTTCGCACTTCTGGCGATGGGGTATGTGTGTGATAAGGCGAACATATCGCGCCGCACACTCGTGGCGCTTGGCGTGCTTGCGTGTATCGTATTTGTCTATTTTACGCCCATCACCTATGGATTACCCCTTAGTGAGCAGACATTCTCTGCGCGCATGTGGTTGAGCACGTGGCGCTAAGCTTATAGGCGGATGTCGCGGGCTTTTACGTAGAGCTCCTCGGCAACTTTCCAATTGAAGTTTTTCCAGAAGGCTGCAATATACGCTGCTTTATCTGAACCGTAGTCGATGAAGTAGGCGTGTTCGTAGACGTCGAGCACAATAATAGGCAAACAGCCCCAGATGCCGCCCTGGTTGTGGGCATCAGCGTTATACTGTTTGAGGCGTCCAACTTTTGTATCCCATGCCAGTACGGCCCAGCCTCGCGCGGCCATCGCGCATTCCGAAAAAGATTTTATCGCTACCTCGATTGAATCCCATTTTTCGGTTAATGCTTTTGAGAGCTCTGGTGCTTTGGCTGGGTTCCCGGAACCACCGAGACCATCAAAATACCACTCATGTAGGTAGACTCCATTGGTTGCAAATGTTTCCGCGTCCTTAAGGGCCCGAAGTTCGCTATATGTCGCATTTCCTTGTAACTTGCCCGCCAAACGCAGCTCTTTAAACTTAGGAAGAATTTCATTGAGCTTCGCAACGTATCCCGCATACAGCTTATCGTGGTGGATCGCGAGTGTCTTTTCTGAAATTCCATCCAAAGAGGTGTAGGGAAGTGGTTTAGGTTCTTGAGACATGGGTTACGATGCGGCGTATTGATCGATTTTCGGGCGATCAAAGCCGATGATTATCTTTCCATTGACATCAATGACCGGAACGCCAAGTTGGCCGGTTTTGTTGATCATCTCTTCGCGAGCGACAGTGTCTGCCTGCACGTCTTTTTCAGTAAACTCCCATCCTTTTGTTTGGAAATACTCTTTTGCTTGCTTGCAGTAGCCACACCAGGGGGTTGAATAAATAGTGATCTTTGGCATAGGTAACGAGTATAGCACAACTGGGCATGGTACAAAAAGTATCTCTCCGAAATCCGTGCACCATCCCTTCTCGACTCCCGTCACAGTCCCAGCGAGACCGCGCGGCCTCGCTCGTGCAAAAAGAGACGTGGAAAAGAATATGGAATGTTATCCTGAAGAGCCTCTCGGAGCCCGAACCGCTTGGATAGAGCGATAGCTCTAGGTGAGGGCGAGAGGGAGTGCTCTTGCTCGCAGGAAGCAAGAGACACGTGCTCGGAGGGATGATATTCCATATTCTTAATGTATGTGGCGTGGTGTGCTATACTGGCATTACTATGCGAGATTTAACGATTATTGGCGGTTCGGCGGCGGCGATAACGGCTGGCATTTATGCCGCGCGACGAGGTCTCAATTTTGTGGTGATTGCAAAGGAGTTCGGAGGTGAAGTCGCCACTTCGGGAGAGGTTGGCAACTGGCCCGGGATCCAGCAGACCGATGGCTTTGCGCTCGCCAAGCAATTTAAGGATCACCTTGATTTCTATAAGGCTCCTACAGAAGACGGTGTACTGGTTGAAAGTATTGTAAAGGGCACCGATGGTATTTTTACCGTAAGCGCCAAGCGAGGCGACGAGGCGCTTTCTTTCCAATCTCGCGCGGTGATTGTAGCTACGGGCGTCCATCCTCGCGAGCTGGGAGTGCCCGGAGAAAAGGAATTTCGTAATAAGGGAGTAAGCTATTGCACCACGTGTGATGGCCCCATTTTTAGTGGCAAAATCACCGCAACTGTTGGTGGAGGGAACTCCGCGCTTGAATCTGCCCTCATGCTCGCTGATATTGCATCGCATGTGTACGTTATCAATAAGAACACCGCTTTTAAGGGGGATCAGATGCTCATTGAGAACCTGCAAAAGAAGCAGAACGTAACCATACTGTATAATGCGCTCACCACACGTATTGAGGGAGACCAATTTGTAAAGCACCTCGCATATAAAGATGCGGAAGGCGTGGAGCACGTACTCGACGTAGAAGGAGTCTTTGTGCACATTGGCAACATCCCGAATTCTTCAGTTGTTCCTTCTGAAGTAGAAAAGGATGCTATCGGGCAGATTGTTGTTGATGCGCATTGTGCTACAAACGTTTCTGGTCTTTTTGCGGCAGGTGACGTGACGAATGTGCCGTTTAACCAGATTGTCATTGCGGCTGGACAGGGGTGCATCGCAGCGCTTACTGCGGTTCAGTATCTCAATCGGCAATCATAACCATGCTCTATCTCATTGCAGATCATCGTGGATTTTTATTGAAAGATGCGATTTCTGCGTGGCTTCACAAGCAGAATATTGCGTTTGAAGATCTTGGCGCCAAAGAGTTGAATAAAGATGATGATTATCCCGATTTCGCCATTCTCGCCCGTGAAAAAGCGGGAACAGATGATCGCATCATTGCCCTCTGTGGTACGGGAGTCGGTATGGATATTGCACTCAACCGTGCGCCACATATCCGCTGTGGTTTGCCGCGCTCGCTCGAGCATGTGCGAGAAATGCGCACCGATGACGACGTGAACGCACTCGCGCTTGGCGCAGATAGTATGACCCAAGAAGAGGCAATCACGTATGTTCAGGCCTTTTTAGAAACGCCATTTTCTGGCGATGCACGTCATGTGCGACGCATCGCGAAACTTTCATGATTATTATCCCAGCCATTCTCGCGCAGAGCCCTGAAGAGTTTCAGCAGTTGTGGGGCAACGTAGCGGGGCATACCCAGCGTATCCACATTGATATCGCTGATGGCACACTGGTTCCTACGCACACTGTGCGAGGCGTTGAGGAGATCGCATGCATCCCCGAAGGCGTTGCGATTGATGTGCATCTCATGGTCTCTCACGTGAGTGATGTTCTTGCCGCATGGCTCGCAACGCGCACGGACCGCATCATCATGCACGCAGAGTCAACAGATATATCCTCTGCGCTCATCGCTCGCGTGGTAGAATCAGGGAAGCGGCCGTGGATTGCGTTCAATCCTGACACCGATACTGCCATGCACGAAGAACTGGTGATGCATGCGCAGGGCGTGCAGTTTATGACTGTGCATCCCGGGACATATGGAGCCCCGTTTCTCCCGCAGGTAGTAGAGCGCATCGCCGTATTCCATAAGGCGCACACGCACATGCCGCTGATGGCTGACGGCGGCGTCACTCCAGAAACTGCGCGTACACTTTCTGAAGCAGGCTGCACTGAATCAGCATGCGGAAGCTACATTATGCGCAACGAAAACCCCGTAAAAGCACTTTCAGACTTTTCTTAATCATGCAGTACGACATCATTGTATTTGGATCCGCAACACAAGATACTTTTCTAAAGCTTCGTTCGCCGCTCATAATACAGAACGACGCATTCCCAGAAAAACGGGGACTGGCATTTGGACTTGGTTCAAAAATCGAAGTGCCTGAAATCGTTCTCGCTTCTGGTGGTGGGGGAACGAACACGGCAGTTACGTTTGCGCGTCAAGGTTTGAACACGGCGTTTATTGGCGTGGTGGGGCATGATGCGAACGGCCGAGATATTCTCGATGTGTTGCGCAAAGAGGGTGTGGATCCAAAGTATGTGCTGACTCACGACGACGGCATGACCGCCTATTCTGTGGTGTTGGTAAACGAAGACGGAGAGCGCACCATTCTTTCGTACAAAGGGGAGGGACAACACTTCACAACGGTGGGTATTCCCTACGACCGCCTTCAATCTACGTGGGCATTTGTAAGTAGTCTAGGCGGAAGCTGGGAAGTTCTCGAAACAACGACGCTCTGGGCGCGTGACAATAAGATCCAGCTTGCCATTAATCCGGGCGGAAAAGAGCTCGCGCATGGTTTAGAAAAGCTTAAGCCACTGCTGAAGCACTTCTCGGTGGTGATTATGAACCAAGAAGAAGCTGCTGACTTTCTCGGTATTCCGTATCAGAACGAGAAAGATATTTTTGAAACTATGGATCGCCTCATTGACGGTATTTTTGTACTCACGAAAGGGCCGAACGGCGTTTCTGTCTCTGATGGGAAAAAAGTATATACAGCGAGCGTGCCCGCATCGCCGGTAGTGGAGCGCACGGGGGCGGGTGATGCCTTCAGCTCTGGGTTTGTATGTGAATATGCGCGCTCTGGAGATATCGCAAAAGCGATTCAGTTTGGCACTGCAAATGCATCATCGGTAGTTACTGAATTCGGTGCGAAGAAAGGTATTCTTATGAAAGGGAGCTGGGGCCCATGGCCACTCGTGCCAGTGAAAGTTTCAAGTTTATAAAAAGAAAAGGCCCCTCGTGATATCCCGGATTACACGAGGGGCGAACGGCGACGTGCGGCAAGCGCCGCGAAAGGAGGTCTGATGCGTTTGCTTTGCGCATCAGCGGGACCATGCAGAGACGTTCAAGAGAGGGGGCTCTCTCGATTCCTTCTTTGCCGACCTTCGGACGGCTGCATGGCGTGTGCACCTTTGCCTGATGTTTTAACTATGCACACGAATCGGCCCTTTAGGAGTCAAAAGGGGCTGGCCCCACGAAGATTGCTGAAACCTGCGTGGGGGGGGCGATGGGGATGACGGATGAAAAGTGCTAAAAAGAGTATACTGTCTTTTATAACAACTGTCAATTCCCGCGTTTTGGAGTAATAAAAGAGGGGCTCCGATGTGTCGGAGCCCCTTGTTGGTCAACCCACTCTTGGGCGCGCTCCCCGTGTGGGGGCGGTGCCTGCCGTGCCAGGGCTGCGGTGGGTGGCGGTTCTTAGTCCTTTCTCTGCGTAGGCTTCTCCTTGGGCACCTTCAGAAATGCCTTCGGAAACGCTCTACGCCGACTGTGGTTGCCGGTTCCCCCCGATCTCTCTTTCGTCCCGTCGTGGAACGATGGCGGAGTGGGGGGTTACGAGCGGAGGCGCCGACGCCCTACTTCAGGAGGGTGCCGTTGTCGCCGGCCAGGCCCTTGTCGAAGTCGAACTTGAATTTCTTCTCCAGGGTTCCCGCGACGGGCGGGGAGTGAGCGTGCATAGCGCTTCTCCTTTATATATGTCAACAACCACGAATATAGCCGAAAAAAGCAAGGAAAATAGGCAGTTTTAGGTATGAAAAAGGCCTCGAGCGTTTCCGCGAGGCCCCTTGTTGTGCGCCGTGTGGCGCGCTGTGATTCTGTAAAGAACGGTAGTGGAGGGGGATGTGGGGGCTTGTGGCCCCCGCCCCGGAACGGTGGCTAGCAGCCGTACGTCAGCGTAGCTCTAGCCCTTCTGCTGGCCGTGGAACTTCATCTCGAAGCTTCGGTTGCGTCGGAACATAACTGTGTTCCCCCATGCCGTGCAGGTGATTCGCAGATCATGCTACACGACAGGTTCCTTGTGGGACGACTATGCCCGGTCCGCCTACGCATTCGAGCGGTGCCGAGCGCCTCATCGCTACTTAAGGAGGCATGGTACCAAAGTCTTACGTATTGGGCAATAGTGTGTGTGGATTATTTGATATACCCACATAGGGGCCTTGTACTTTAAGCTGTTTCAGCGAGAATGGGCATATGGCAGAATCTCACACACAACTTGCACGCTTGCTACACACGACACCGGCGGTTATCGAAAAAGCAGATGCGGAATTAAGTGCGGCAACAGGAAAGACGGGCGCAATCGATGCGATCCTTTCACAGAACCAAACACTCGTAGATCGCATTCTTGCAGAGCATGGCCTGTCACGCACGGATGCGGCAGATACGGTCTACGGAGCGTTGATTAAGCGTCTTGCTCAGCTTGATTCCCAGCTTTACGAGCTTTTGGACAAGCCAAACCTTGCGGAGATGTCTCTGGTGTGTGGCAAGCTGTGTGAAGTAGCACTAAAGGTGTACACACCGCCCCGCGGCATGTTTATCAAGCGCGAGCGCGTGGTGTCTCTGTTGGAAAAATATAAGCCAGAGAACCTTATCAAACACTTTGGCTATAGTGACATTGCGACTCTTGTTGAAAAGGAGGGGTTCGCGTCTGTGGTGAGCGCACTTCGCTTCACGCAGGATACCGGCTGGATGCACGCGTTTTTTGACCTGGCCTACAGTGAGCTAAAACCAGAAGATTTTGAAGAGCGTGAAGTTGAAGTAAAAATCTTAGACCCGAAATGGCTTGGCGTCGCAGATAAATTTTTAGAGAAGAAGTACCATAACGTAAGCCACTTAAAGGAGTATGGTGTGATTTTCGTGATTCCGCTCAAGATTGATACGCAGGGTGAAACACTACGTTTGTTTACGCTTCTCATGCACTATCTGCACGAAGTGCCGTTTTACACCGAGCGTTTTCGTACCTACATGAAAGACGCCGATTTTGTTACAAAACTGCAGTCACTGCTCCGCGGTGACGTGTCCGAAGGGCCGCTCCCAGCGCCGAGTGAAGGAAAAAAGGCGGTGTGGCGTGTCATCCAGCGGTATCTTGCAAAAGATTCCGAAGCAGATCCGCGCTTGGGCGAACCACACATCAACCCAGAAGCAGAGCACTGGTATAAAGTAGGTGAGGACTTGGGCCAGGTTGGGCGAGCGCTTGGAAAGGAAGCGTTTGATCTCGGATACTGGACTGGTCTCGATGCCGTGGGGGATTTCTTTAAAGATTCTGCGGGGAATGAAAAGTTTGTAAGTTTTAACCTCATCGATTTAGTGATGTCTTCGGTGGTGAAAGGCATGATGCGCTATTCGTATCATCATCAGGAGGCGTTGTGGAACCGTTTCTTTAGTGAATATATCGGCCGCGAGAAAATGAACGAGCTCTTTACGGAGAATATTATTAAAGGTTCTGTAGAAGTATAGGCATGCATCTCAACGACTACATGCGCGAGGCGCGAGGGCGCCAGCAGGCCATCGGCCATTTTAACTTTGCGACCGCAGATGTGTTGCGCGCTATTGTTGTGGGTGCGCGCAGAGCGGGCGCTTCGTGCGTGATGGTAGGAACATCAGAAAAGGAAGCTGATTTTATTGGCATTACCGAAGCAGTTGCGCTGGTGCGCGCACTGGAGAAAGAGCTTTCATTCCCCATCTTTTTAAACGCCGATCACTTCAAGAGCGTAGAGCGGTGCACTATGGCTATTGATGCAGGCTATGATTCAGTGATCATTGATACCTCGCGCCTTTCCTATGAAGAGAACGTTGCGGCGGTGCAGGCAGTTGTGGCGCATGCGCGTGCGTGTGGGCGTCCCGTGACCGTAGAAGGGGAACTCGGCTATCTTAAGGGTGCTTCACAGGTACAAGAGGAGATTTCTATTAGCGTAGAAGACTATACGCAACCTGCGCAAGCGGCTGATTTTATAACAAAAACGGGCGTGGATCGTTTAGCGGTGGTGTTTGGGAATATCCACGGGATTGTAACCAAACAAGAAGAAAAACTTGATATTGAGCATTTTTCCCGCATTATTGCCGCTGCACCACAACCGTTTTACGTGCTCCATGGAGCTTCTGGACTGCCTGACGAGCAGATAAAAGCGGCGATAGCGGCGGGCGTTTCGAACGTACATTTTAATACTGAACTGCGGGTTGCATATCAGAAAGAACTGAAAGAAGAACTCGCGGAGAACCCAGACGAAACAACGCCGTATAAATATCTTGCTGATGCCGCCGCGGCGGTAGAGGAGATCGTAGAGCGCAAAACGAGAATCTTCACGAATTCTTAGTTTTGTGGTATAGTGATAGGGCCAATCGAGATACATGAAGAGGAGGTGATCTGATGGCCAGCGAGAAGGTAGTCGCCCATACGCACGCGGGCAACTGTACACACTGCGGGGAAGATGGAGTCCTTCTGTATTCCTGTTCGCGGCGGCGCAACCTGCCTCATAGTGAGGCTGACAACCGGGTCCAGAGAGGCCCGGTTTTCCTTTTTTGCTGGGCTTTCGCGCTATTCATTGACAGTGAAAACATAAAAGAGTAGACAGGATGGAATACTAATGAACGCCTTTGAGGTGGCGGTGCATGCTATTCCGTTGCACGCATCGTTTATCGCACGGGTTTGTATTCGGAACTTATGTTGTCACGCACGAATGTCACTACCCCTCGCACGTTGCGATCGCGCAGCGCTGCTGTTCTCGCCGCCCTCATGCTCCTTGGCGGCTTTTTTGTACCTTTGGCTCCAGCGCAAGCGGTGATTGCTGGCATTACGGTTGGCTCGCCAGCTGGTGGTGAAATTTGGAGTGGTACACACAATATCACGTGGACGACACTCCCCTTGGCAGATCCGGAAACCGTTGATATTTTTCTGCGAGACTCTTTAAACAATGAGACCACTATCGCTCTTAGTGAGACAAATGATGGTGTGTATAGTTGGAACACCGCAACTACACTTGCGGGGCCGACAACGGATGATACGGGGTATTCAATCATTATGCGGCGCGCAGGGCAGGCAGCTCCTATCGGCTTCTCTGGAGCTTTTGAGATCGACAACACAGCTCCAGTATTGAACACCATCACCTCATCTGTAACGGATGGAGCACCGGCTGGCGTTTTACAGATTGGCGATTCGATTACCTTTACTGCTTCGGCAACGACGACGGAACCTGCCGCTCTTGTTACTGGTTCATACAACGGAACAGCTCTTACACCGTGGGTTACGCTAGATTCCGGTGTTACATATACGGCAACATATACCGTCGCTTCGGGAAGTGCTGACCAAAGTTCCGCACTTCAAATTTCTGGTGTGACTATGGGGGATCATGCGGATGCGCGTAATGTAAGTGCCGCACAGAGTGGTTCCGATGTTACGGTTACGATTGACGGAACCCGTCCAACGCTTACCAGCGTTTCTATCGCCTCAAACCATGTAAATACGGCGTTTGCGCAGACTGGTTCGGTAGCCACGCTTACATTTACCTCTAGTGAGAGTATTGGTGCGCCGACGGTCACCATCGCTGGCAATCCCGCGCTTGTAGCCGGTGGCCCAACGAACTGGACAGCTACCTATACATTCACCGGCACAGAAACAGAAGGCGTGGTTCCTTTCTCCATCACATTTACTGATGTAAGTGGAAATGCGGCTGCAGCAGCTGTTACTGCAACAACGAACAGCTCTTCAGTTACTTATGACGAAACGATTCCGACGATTTCCAGCATTACTACAAAAGATACGAACGGAAATGGTTCGGTAGACACAGCAACGATCGTATTTGATGCGGCCGTTGATGACTCAACGTTCTCTGCTGGCAATTTCACGATCGGCGGCTCGGCGGCAACGGGGATTACCACAGGAACGGCAGATGACAACACATTTGATGTTACGATTGCTCCGGAAATTGTAGGTACGGACGTAAAGCAGGTGACGTATACGGCAGGAAGCGGTGCTGATCTTGCAGGCAACCTTCTCGCATCGGTTGCTAATGGCGATGAAGCGGAGACTGATGGCGCTAGCCCGGTGATGATCTCTGCGGAAACCACGTCAACGACAACTGTCAACGTCACGTTCAGCGAGGATCTCAACGGAACAACGGATGCCGCTTCTGACTTTACCGTTGCTGGCGTAACCGTTTCTGGAACTTCAGAACTTGCTGGCGTGATTACACTCACGACCTCTGCATTTGGCACTGGTGATACACCATTGATTACGATGAGTGCCCTTGGGAATGGTGTGCAGGATTCGGTGGGGAATATTTCGCCTCTCGGGCAGACAATAACGCCGACAGATAATGTCGATCCTGTTATCACATCGGTGACGTCAACAACGTCGAATGGCTCATATAACAACCCAGATGTCATTAACATCACGGTTAACTTCTCTGAGGCGATCACGTCTTCAGTAAACTTCATTGTGACCCTCGACACGACCGGCTCGTGTTCTTTTGCAGTCACGAGCGCAACGAGTGGCTCATGCAACTACACGATCGCTGATGGCGAGAACAGTGCCGATCTTACGACCACGGGTATTACAGGAACGGCTGCGGACCTTGCCAGCAACGCGATGGCAAGCTTTGTGCCCGGTTCCAACCTTGCGGCAAACGCAGCAATTATAGTGGATACCACAGAGCCAGTGGTGAGTGCGATTGTACTGTCTCCAAACGGCCTCCATGGCGTTGGCGATGCTGTTACCATCACAATCACCGCAGATGCGGCGGGATATACGGCAAGCGCAGTAACGGTGAACGGTGTTGCGGTGACTGCGTATAACGATGCAGGCGCTGGTACGTACACAGCAACCTACACAATTGTAGAGGGCAACACTGACCGCGCTTCAGGAACGGTGCCCGCGAGCGTTGCGCTCGTGGATGCGGCAGGGAACGTGAATGTGGCGTATACCACCGTGACCGCAAACACGGTTGCAGTGGACGCGAACACGCCAGCGGCTCCAATCCCAACACTCCTCGACCCAATCAATGCTGGCAACGTAACGGCGGTGACTATCACGGGCACTGGCGAAGCGAATGCCTCACTCGCATGGTCTATTAATGACGATAACGCGTTGACGCCGGCAGTAACGGGCGTAGGAACTGTTGATGGACTTGGTGCTATCTCTATCTCTGGCATTAACGTTTCTTCGCTTGATGATGATCTCGATCTCACATTGAGCATCACGCAAACAGATGCGGCTGGTAACACGAGCGCCGCAGGTACAGACACGGCCCTAAAGGATACGGTAATTCCTACGCTTCCAGCCGCTGGTATCGTCGGCACAACTATTCAGGGACTTAGTGCAACAACTGGGAAAGAAGACACTATTGTGCTGACCTTTAGCGAACCAGTCGTAGCGGCTGATGGCACTCTCGATGCGGATGACTTCTTGTCAATTGAAAGCCCGGATGGAATAGCTACTATTCTTACAGGAGCACTTTTCTCACACGTGGGCGGAAGTGATACGCTGACCATCATTCTTGCTGAAAGCGTTGCTACAGCTCGTACCTATCTTCGCAACGGAGATTGGGTTCGTATTACCCCTGCGAGTGGTGCGATTCTTGACCTCGCTGATAACCCCGTGGGCATAACAGAGATTGAAAGCGCGACGCAAGTGAGTGGTGATGTTGTAAATCCGACAGTAGCTCTTACCTACGTTCCAAATTACACGGTCGTTGGCGGAGAAGTTGTCACGATTACAGCCGAGTTCTCTGAGCTTATGGATCGATTAATTGGGAGTGTTCCACAGATTAGCATCGACGTAGCTGGCTCTGGCAATGGTGACCTTAGCGCCACGGGCATGACCCAAGTGGGCACTGCAACGTGGGAATACGACTGGACAGTTCCTTCTGGCGCAGACGATGAAGGAATTGCTACCATTGCGATCTCTGGCACTGACCTTGCTGGCAACTCGAACGCGACAGCTACAAATAACACGCGCTACATTGACGCACATCCGCCAGAGATTCTGACTTTTGGGCACAACGATACGGCTACTGCGACGACTGTGATATTGAGCGCTACTACTGATACGGCGGCGACATGTCGCCTTGCAAGCACTGTGACGGATTATGCAAGTATGGTTCTGACAATGTCGGGCGCAGGTGGAACCTCACACTCGTATACGGTCACGGGGCTTACGGGAGACGTGACCTACCTTTACTTCATCCGATGCCAAGACACAGCTGGCCTGACCTCTCATACAACATCGACTATCTTCACAACGCTTCCGCCAGACACCACGGTGCCAACGGTAACAGCGCAGACGCCAGCAGATAACGCAACGGGCGTTTCGGTGGCGGTTTCTCCAACGGTGACATTCTCGGAAGTCATGGATCCATCATCGGTAAACACCAACACCGTGAAGTTGAAGTTGGTTGCGGGTGATGTCGATGTGACCGGTGTAGTTGTCACCTTGAGTGATAGCCGCCTCGTCGCAACACTGAACCCAAGCTCCGCATTAGATTACAGCACCAACTACTATATCTGGGTTTCCGGTGCAAAGGATGCGGCAGGAAATAACATCACTGCATATACCACCGCAATAAGTCAGGAATTCACCACTGAAGTATCTTCAGCTGACGTAGCGGCTCCAACGGTAGTGAGCGTCTCTCCTGCCGATAATGCAACTAATGTTGGTATTAGCACTTCCATCGCCATAACGTTCAACGAAGAAATGATGGAATCAACCATCGGCTCGGTGAACATTGAGCTTCGCAAATACAGCGACGACTCTGTGATCCCAGCTTCTATCTCCCTGATTGAAGGCAATAAGGTTGCTCACATTATGCCAACGAGCAACTTGAGTTTTGCAACACAGTACTACGTCGCAGTTTCTACGGGAGTGCAAGACATCGTTGGCAATGCGCTTGCAACGGCGCTCGACGCAACTACGAAGGCTTCGTACGAGTTCACTACGGTCGCCGATACGAGCGACGTCACTGCTCCGGCAGTCCCTGCTATCTCTACGGGTGCCACGACAACGACAGCAAGCACCTACACGATCAGCGGTACGGCAGCAGCTGATACTCCATCTGATTCTGAACGCGTGATCCGCATCTACAACGGCGCAACGCTCGCAGGGCAGGTAACGCTCCCGGCGGGACAGACAAGTTGGTCTGTGGTCGTTGGTCTCACGCTTGATACGGGGAATAGCATCACGGCAACGTCTACCGATGCATCGGGCATCTCGAGTGCGGCAAGTTCTGCGGTAGTCATCACGAATAATGCCAGTACTGATACTGATGCGCCGGTGATTAGTAATATCCAAGCAACGAGCATTACGTCTTCCGGAGTAACGATTACGTGGACAACGGATGAAAACGCGACATCGAACGTTGAGTATGGAACCACATCGAGCTACGGTTCTTCCAGCGCGGTAGACATAACCGCAAACGCAACGAGTCACTCGGTAGCTTTGTCCGGCCTCACTGCAGGAACGGAATATCACTTCCGCGTAACATCGGCAGATGCGCTTCCCAACTCCGCAACTTCAACCGACAATACGTTTACGACAGTTACGGTTGCTGATACCACTGCTCCTGCAGTCCCAGTGTTCACTACAGGAGCGGCAACAACTGATGCGGACACCTATACCCTCGCCGGAACGGTAGTCGATGACGGAGGGGCTCGCACGGTACGTATCTACAACGGAGCAACACTCGTTGGTTCCACGGTAGTACCAGCAGGACAGACTACGTGGTCATTCCTTACTGCGCTGACGCAGGGGACGACAAACGTCTTCTCTGCAACTGCATCTGATATCGTTGGCAACACGAGTGCATCAAGCGCAACGGTAACGATTACCGAAGCGGCAGTAGTAGGCGATACCGCTACCCCCGCAGTCCCAGTGATTAGTGGTTCTGACACATCTATAGATGCAACTTCGTACACAGTAAGCGGTACGGCTGGCGCAGATCTCCCAAGTGACGGTGCGCGCACGATCACTGTATATCGTGATGGCGTCGTTGTGGGTTCACTCACGCTTCCTACGGGTGAGACAAGCTGGTCATTCATCGCGCCACTGGCACAGAGCGCAACTAATACGTTCACCGCAAAGTCTACTGATGTCGCGGGTAACACCAGTGCTGTAAGTAACTCACGCATCATCACTGAAGCAGAAGGTGCCGCGGCGCTTGAGGTGACGAACATTAGCTCTGATCCTTCTCGTGCCTTCGCTATTGCGAACGATACCTATGCGAGTGGTTGGAAATGGTTCTTCGATGTAACCGTGCCAACGCTTGAAGCGAGTGTCTCCATGCAATTCAGTAATTTCGTGAGTGGCACGAACACGATCGTCGCAGGAAGTAATATTCGCTACTACAGCGCCGAGTCATCAAATGCGGCAACGAGCGGTGCGGCTATCACCGTATCGGCGGCAAGTACCTACGCCGGTGCGATGACCATGACGGGTGACTTGGATGCAAACACTGCTGGTCGCCAGATTCGCATTATCGTGGAAGCTAAAATCCCGACTGGCTCTGCAGGAGGCGTCTACTCCGCGGACTACGGTATTCAAAGTCTCTAACCTCTATGCGTATACTTTCTTCTCTTATCCTCGCAGTACTTCTGGCGGTTCCCGCCGGAGTACTTGCGTCGGAAGTAACGGGGACGGTCAATCAACCAAATACAGTCACGAGCCAATCTATCGGCGGAACGCTCGTGAATGAACCAACAGCAAGCCCAAGCACGGGAAGCTATATAGGGACTCAAAGTGTGACCTTGAGCGCATCCGGCGCACAGAGCATTCGCTACACCGATAACGGCACGGTGCCAACGTGTAGCACGGGCACGCTTATCACTGGCGCGTCGGGTATCGTGGGGATTAGTGGTAACACAACGCTTAAGGCGATCGCATGCTATAGCGGTGGCGCTTCATCTACGGTAGTTACATTCTCGTATACCATTAGTTCTTCGGCCCCAAGCACACCAACACCCACGCCTTCCGGTGGTGGTGGGGGCGGTGGAGGTGGAGGGGGCGGAGGCGGTGGGCTACCGACTCCAACCGCAACGCCAACTACGAGTCAGACAAACAACGCAGTACGTAGCGGCGACATTAACAGTGATGGTCGCGTAGACATCTTCGACTTTAACCTCTTGATGGCAAACTGGGGTCCGAACCCAGCAAACCGTGCAGCCGATATCACTGGTGACGGCACGGTAGACATCTTCGACTTTAACCTCTTGCTTACTAACTGGAGCGTATAATCTTTATGAAACATCTTTATTCTTTCGTTCTCGCAGTTGTATTAGTGGGGACCGTGGCAGTTCCCGCACATGCAGCAACGATCTCGCTTGGCCAAGCATCGCGTGCAGTGTCTACCGGACAGCGTTTTACCGTGACCGTAACCGCAAATCCAACGGGCGCAACCATTACGACAGCACGTGCAAACGTCTCGTTTGATCCCGCAGTTCTTGAAGTAACCGGTTTCACGTTTGCTTCAGGATGGCTTCCGGTAGCACAACCCGGCTACGATGCCATTGATAACGCGGCAGGCGCACTCATTAAAACGGGTGGCATCCCGGGTGGCTTCAACACGCCTCGCGCACTGGGTACGGCAACGTTTCGTGCAAAGCAGGCGGGGACAGCGACAATCGCCGTCACGGGCGCAACGCTCATGCTTGATGGCACGAACGCAAACCTCTTCACTGGTGGCAGTACCGTTGCAGTAACGGTACGCACACCAGCTCCAGTGGCGGCAACAGCATCACCTGATGCAGGCGCGCTTGCTGGGGCATCAGTGAGTCCAACGCCACTTGAAGGTAACACTGTGGGAACGGATACAGACGGAGAAACTGCCGATCTTACCCAAGCGGCATTCTTCCTTGGGCTCACGACTCGTACGTGGGGCGTGTTAGCGGCAGTGCTTCTCGTGGCACTCGCAGCATGGCGCTGGAATGCGTCGCGCAGGAATCAAGGATTCTAGGAGGTATATTGGATACTGTTCCTAGAGACCATTCGGAGCCCGAGCGGGCAGGGTGTATAAAAAGAGAGACGTTATGTCTCTCTTTTTATACGAGCGAGGGCGAGTGAGACCGCGCGGTCCCGCTGGGACCGCGACGGGAGTCGAAAGGAATGGTATCCAATATACATATCTTGCCTTTTTGATGTGTCTTTGGTAGGATATTCGGGCTTCGTATTCTCTCTCACTCATTTATGGCAAAAGCACAAAAAATAGAATTACAGGCGAGCGTACGTACCCGAACAGGGGCTGCAGTCCGCCACCTTCGCGCCGAAGGTATGATCCCAGCCGTGGTCTATGGCCAAGGCATGGAGGCGCAGAGCATCGAAATGACCACAAAGGCTTTTGACGGCGCCTTTAAGAAGGCCGGCGAAACAGCCGTTATCTATCTTTCCGTTGATGGGTCAGCAATCCCAACGGTGGTAAAAGATATCGCTCGCGATCCAGTGACCGACACCATCTCACACGTTGATTTTCATAAAGTGCGCCTCGATCAAAAGATCAGCGCGAACGTGCCTGTTGTGTTCGTTGGTAAATCTCCCGCAGTAGAGGAGCTTAAGGCCGTCTTCGTTCGCGGTTTGAATGAAGTCGAAGTGGAAGCGCTTCCTGAAGAGATGCCACAAGAAATTTCCGTGGACCTCTCGTTGCTCAAAGCATTCGGCGACCAGATTTTGGTAAAAGACATTAAGCTTGAGAAGGCAGTGATCAATGCTGAAGCACACGAGATCTTGGCAACTGTTCAAGAACCTATCAGTCAGGAAGAGCTCGATGCATCGCTTGCTGAACCAACCACTGACGTCTCCGCTGTTGAAGAGATCAAGCGTGAGAAGGAAGAGGGCGAGGAAGCTGCAGCCGAGGAGGGCGCAGCGCCAGAAGAAGCTCCAAAGGAGGAGTAGCTCTCTCAAAGCACTCATTACAAAACACGTCCCGATGGGCGTGTTTTGTTTTATAAAATCAATCGGGATGGGTGTTACTCTCCCTACCACGCGTCGAGCATCCTGCGAATGCTCGCGCTCCTACTCGCCCTCACCTTAATCTAGAGAGCAATTCTTACTGTTCGGGCTGCGAGAGGGTAGTGAAAATAACACCCATCCCTCCTACAAGCTCTTCTTATTTATTTCAAATACGGAGCAAGGGACTGGCGTTGCTTTTGAGTAATCGTTTGTGCTGTTTCGGTGATAGCAGAAAGAACGTGCGATGTGGTGAATGTATATTGCGCCTCCGGAATGAGTAGTAGGGGCAGCTCTTGTGCGATGCGCATCTCTGCAAGAAGAAGGATTGCTGGATCTACAGAAATAGAGAGAAGCGGGGTAACGGTAGTTACTGCTTTTCGTGCAACGTGGAGGGGGCCATCGCCACGTTCAATAGTAATAGAGAATGTGTCCGTTGTGTCTGGTGTTGGAGACGCCATGTTATCCACATCAGCATTTTCTGCACGAGAAAAAAGAATGGCTGCAGCGGTAATAAAAACGAGCGCACCAATGACTGCCCATGCAGGGAAGAAGCGGCGCCATCCGGGGCGAGGGGTGAAGACTGGGCTTTTCATAACTTCTGGAGAATCAGAAACATTCATAAAGAATATAAGAGGGTAGGGAAGGTTATTGCGTAGGTTGATCCGGGTTTGCCATACCTTCTTGCATAGCTTCAAAGATTGCATCCATATTCCCGGCAAGAATGCGCTCGATGTTACCCCAGTTCTTTTTGATACGGTGATCGGTAATGCGATCTTGAGGGAAGTTATACGTACGGATCTTTTCTGAACGGTCGCCACTGCCAATTTGCTTGCGGCGTTCTTCAGTAATATTGCCCGTTGCTTCCACGCGCTTAAGCTCTGCAAGTTTTGTGCGGAGCATTTCCATTGCCTTCTCTCGGTTGCCATGCTGGCTACGCTCTTGGCGGCAGGAGATAACAATGCCTGTTGGTTTGTGTAAAATACGGACTGCGGTTTCTACTTTATTAACGTTCTGGCCACCCGGGCCACCTGCGCGGGAAAAGGTGAGCTCAATCTCGTCTTGGCGGATACTCACCTCTTGCTCTGAAGCGATAGGGAGGACTGCAACCGTTGCGGTTGATGTATGTACGCGACCACTTCGCTCTGTATCGGGTACGCGTTGGACGCGATGCACCCCAGATTCATAGCGCATGTCTTTAAAAGCATTCTTTCCGCGAACTTCAAAAGAGACGTTTTTATATCCACCAGAGTCTCCGAGAGCGGTGTCGAGAATTTCAAAGCGCCACCCTTTATTCTGGGCGTGCTTGCGGTACATGGAGAAGAGGTCTCCGGCAAAGATTGCAGCCTCTTGGCCACCAGCTCCAGCGCGAATTTCAACGATTGCCTCGTCTGTGGGGTTGCTAGGAGTAGTAACCTTTTGTGATGTTTGATACTGTTTCCAGTCGTAATTCATAGTAATGTTTGCAAAAGCAAAAGCTCCCCTAGGGAGCTTTGATACTTATTTCTTCCTTGTCTTTGGGGTCTTCGCACCTGCTTTTACAGCGGTTGCCTTCTCAAGGCGCTTTTTGAACTTCTCAACGCGACCACGAGTGTCTACGATCTTTTCTTGCCCTGTATAGAAGGGGTGACACTTATCGCAGATGGAAGCAGACAAAGACTGCTTTGTGGAGCCTGTAACGAATGTATTCCCACATGCGCAGGATACCTTTGCGGTGGGGTAGTACGTTGGATGAATATCGGTCTTCATATATGAATGTATGTGCGATGTAGGGTATCACGGGGATGGCGCTCTGTCTAGGGGCTACGTTGACTTTAGGGGCGTTTCTCTGGTATCCTAATCGGGCTTCATATTACATATTATGGCATTAGATACAACACAAACCATTTTGGCTTACGAGGACATGCTGAAAGCAGGCATGCACTTCGGACGCAAGCGCACAGTGTTTCATCCAGGTATGGATGAATTCTTGTTTACTGTGAAAGATGGTATCTGCATTATCGATCTCCTAAAAACGCAGGAGAAGCTGATCGCAGCAGCTGAAGAGCTCAAAACCGCACTTACAAGCGGGAAGCTTGTGCTCTTTGTTGCGGCAACCAAGCAAGCGGAAGAAGGCATTCGTGCCATCGCCGACGAAGTGCAGATGCCGTACGTACTCACCCGATGGCTTGGCGGCACACTCACCAATTTCAAGGTGATTAACAGTCGTGTGCGCAAGCTTGAGGAATTAGAAAAGATGGCAGCAGAAGGTGGTCTTGAGAAATATGCAAAACACGAGCAGGTGCGCATGCGCCGTGAGCTCGCGAAAATGCAGGATCGTTTCGGTGGTCTCAAGCGCCTCACGCGCATGCCAGATCTCGTATTCGTTGCATCATTAAAAGAGGGGAAACTTGCGGTGCACGAATCACAGCGCATGAATGTTCCCGTGGTTGCTATCGCAAACACTGACTCAAACCCTCGCGATATTTCTGTCGCGATCCCAGCAAATGATCGTTCGAAAATTTCTGTTGACCTGTTGCTGAACACGATTCGCGAACAATTGCTCGTTCGCTAGTTGTCTCGCCTGCAGGTAGTAAGGAGGCTTATGGCAGACGATATCCAGACGATAAAGGCGCTCCGTGACGAAACAGGACTCTCATTTGGAGAGATCAAGAAAGCGCTTTCTGATGCAGGTGGAGACGTAGCAAAAGCACGCGAAGCCCTTAAGGCGTTTGGCGCTTCTGCAGCTGCAAAGAAAGCAGACCGCGCAACCGCAGAGGGCGGCATTGGCGCATACGTGCACACCAATGGAAAGGTTGCCGCTATGGTGCTCGTGCGGTGTGAGACAGATTTCGTGGCACGCAACCCAGAGTTTCAGACGCTTACTAAGGAGCTCGCCATGCATGTTGCGGCGATGAAGCCGGCATCACAGGAAGAGCTATTGGAGCAGGAATTTATCCGTGATCCAAGTATGAAAGTGCGCGACGCTATAACCCAAGCAGTCGGCAAATTGGGGGAGAATATACAGCTCGATTCATTCTCTCTGCTTGAAGTGTAATTGTGAGCATTCTTATCCTCATTGGCATTGCTTTTCTCGCGTGCGCAAGCATCGCGTGGATAATCTCACGCAAAATGCCGTATCTCAAGAGGCTCGATCCTGCGCTTCACGAAGAAGAGCATGAGACGTGGTTCCATGCCATGTTTCCAGAGGCAATTAGCTTTGCGGGAGCAGTGCGAGCCATTCCGCTCCGCACCATTCTGACGCATGAGCTTGAGAAGGTTATGCGCGCGTTTCGCGTAGCAGTTATGCGGCTCGATACATTGAGTACACGTACCATTTCAACCTTGCGCACTATGCGTGCGCCCGGTGTTACGCAAGGACATTTAAGCACTGATCCTGTGGGACAAGAATTAGGAGATGAAGAGATAAAAGAACAGCCTACGCCAGAGAACGTGCCGGAGAAAGCTCCCATTATTGACCCCATAGTGGCACGCCGCGACAAGTTGATTGTGCGCGAGCAAGAGCTTATTATTGCGATCGCGCGAGCTCCGAAAAATGTAGCGCTGTATGAGCACATTGGCTTTGTGTACAAGGAGCTTGAACAGCCTCAAGATGCTCGCGAGGCGTTCGAGGCGGGGTTGAAACTTGATCCCGCACATGTTGGTTTGCGAGCAGGTCTTGAGTCCCTTGAGCAGGGGAATGTGAATTGAAGAATCGGGTTAGATACGCTATACTTCCTCGTGCTCTACGGAACGCGCCGGCGTAGCTCAGTGGTAGAGCAACTGTTTTGTAAACAGTAGGTCGTCGGTTCAATCCCGACCGCCGGCTCCGCAGTTCGTTACATGGGGGTGTGGTGGAGTGGTCAATCACAACAGACTGTAAATCTGTCGGCCGATCGGCCTACGTAGGTTCGAATCCTACCGCCCCCACAGTGAGGAGAAGGGAAGCATGCCGACGTAGCTCAGAGGTAGAGCAACTCCATGGTAAGGAGTAGGTCGTGAGTTCAATTCTCACCGTCGGCTCACGGTTCTTAAATACCGTATTACATGTATGTCACAAGACAACCTTATTCGTCTTAAGTGCACCGTGTGTAAAGAAGCAAATTACTACACGTCAAAGAACAAGAAGAAAGTAGAACGAAAGATTGAGTTACAGAAGTTCTGTTCTTCGTGCAAAAAGAGGACGATTCATAAAGAAGCAAAATTAACCGGCTAGACCACAAAGTCCTGTGCATCCGTGCGCAGGTCTTTGTCATGGGGGTGTCGTTCAACGGTAGGACTCTGGTCTCCAAAACCAGGTATCCAGGTTCAAATCCTGGCGCCCCCGCAGATAAAAGAAATCCCCGCCACGGCGGGGGATTTCTTTTAGTACATGTCGATCTTTAATTTTCTATTCCTCGGTTTACTTTGCTCGATCTGTCGGAGAAGAATTTCTACATCATCTATTTTATACATTCGATAGTTATTCACAGGGTTCCGATACGCGATGAGCTTCCCTTTTTGATCCCAGTTGCGGACTGTCAAGGGCGTTACGCCGACCAGGCGAGCTACTTCTGACACATTAAGGAATTTTTTAGGCATCTCTATATTCGTAGGTTCTGCGTGACATTTATGATTATAACCTATTTAAACATTAATATATAGGTTTCTGTGTACAACATATAGCCTTATATATTTTTTACTAGTAACCTTTTATAAGATTGCATAAGTTATACATACGATAGCGTTTCGATTTTCCAGTCACTTGTTTTGCTTGACCCATTTTTTCGTATCTCTAGGCATTTCCTTACATTGATCGTGAGGAGGAAATTTTTCAAAAAATCTTATCAACAATTTTTGATACACGCATGGTAGTATTGATTATCGGATGCCACGAGAATCGTCGCAGTTCTCGAGGACAATTCGATATCCGATACAGTATCGGATACGACGATACGAACATCTACTCTTAGTTCTTTTCAGGGTTAAAACGCTAACGTCCCGACTTGGGGTCGGGACGTTAGGGAATGCACGGTCCTCACTCTGCTCCATGCAAAGTTTAGGACTCATCTAGTATAGCATATTTTAGGTTTTTGATGAGTCTTTTCCGATGAACGAAATGTCACCTACGCACGAAGAAAGTAAAATACCGCAAGGTGATTTTATTTCGCTTCAAGATGCGGCAAAAATCTCTCCATACTCTCAAGAGTATTTGAGTCTTCTTGCGCGTCGCGGAAAACTGTTCGCGCGCAAGGTAGATGGCCGCAATTGGTTCACCACGCGTACAGCGCTTGCGGAGTATGTACGCAAGCAAAGTATTACTATCGCAGTACCTCGCATGGGCGGTGGTGAAAGTGCGCTTTCAGTACCGGCACATCGCACATATCCAGAAGCGATTCTTGCTTCATCGCTTACTCCAGAAGATCCTTCTGATGCGGAAGAACTTTTGGGTCATGCGGGACACTCGAAAATGTATGAGGAATTTGAGCAATTGAATAAGGCTCAAACCTCCACTCCAGCAACGCCAGAGACACCAACGAAAGCACCTGCGAAAGAGCCTGCGGTTGCTTCCGTTGCTGCCGCACAAACGCCTGTCACCGCCGAAGGCGGGACCCCGCAGGATGCGGTAGCCCCAGAGCCCATACAAGCAGTGCCGCAAGCACCTGCTTCTCCCGCATTCGATACGCTCGTTGATTCTATGGGGCAGCTCACGCGCTCACTCTCTTCGTTTGCAGATCGTGTTTCGCAGACACTTGGTACTTCTCCTGCGCCTGCTACACACAGCCCGGCGCAACAGGAGTTTTATGCGGTTGAATCAAACACTCTACGCTATCAGTTTGATCGCGTGGATGCTCGCGCAAAGGGGCTCATGAGTCACGTTTCAAGCATGACTGCCGTGGTAGTCACGGCTATCGTGCTTATCTTTATTCTTGTGGGAGGCTTCGCATTTGGCCGCGCAGACGACATGCTTACCGCAGTGCGCGGAGCATTTAAGAATGCCGATACTCTGCAGGGCCACTTCCCCGGTACGCATGCAAACGAAGTTATGCTTCTTGATTCAGAGGGCAACGTCTCGATTTTCGGCCACATCGAAACAGCAGGTCAACTTCGCTCACGTGCACCAGAGGGTGTGGCACCTATTGTGGTTGATTCGGTCACAAAAGTAGAGAATTTGAACGCCGATTACTTCGATAACCTTGATTCAAAAGATTTTTCGCTCGCCTTTGTTACGAAGAATGGAAACATCACCTATGATGATGTTTTTCTGGAGGGCGCTGTAGAAATAGGCAAGACGCTCACCGTAAAAGGCGCGACAAAATTACTAAGCTCTTTGGATGTTTATGGCCAACTTGGCGTGTGGAATAACGCTATTTTTGGCAAAGACGTAACACTTACCGGCGGCTCTTTGAATGTGCAGAAGGGCGAATTACTGGTGGGACAGGGCAATGTGGGCATTGGAAAGGGCGATGTGATCATTGAAGAAGGCAATTTGCGCCTTGGGCAGGGCACGATTGAGATTCGCAATGACACAATGATCGAGAATTTAAACTCGGAGTACTTGCAAGGGCTGACTCCCGATGATTTTGACCTCGATTTTGTAGTGCAAAAGGGGAATAGCACGAATCGGATGGCCTTTTTCAACGGCGGTCTCTACGGCGGCGACGGCTCATTCTCGTCATTAGGTGTATCGGGCGACGCTTCATTTGGTGATAAAGAAAACAAAAATGATAGTCTTTTCACGGTTTACTCACGCCACTTTGGTATTGATGAAGTAGGGAACTTGCGTGCCTCTGGTATTGCGAGCGTCGGAGGGCTTGTGGTGAACGGCTATGTGGGCTCCGATTTAACCCCCTCGCGCTCTGCCTACTATGATCTTGGGTCGTCTACGAACCGTTGGGACACCATTTTTGGCACCACTGCTTCACTTTCTGGCTCCATGGAGCTGGGTGGGCCGCTCTATCTGCCCGATGGTACTGCAAGCGAGCCTTCGCTGACCTACGATGCGGATCGCGACACGGGCTTATATCGTATTGCTACGAACTCCCTTGGTATCACCACAGGCGGAACCGAACGTTTCCGTTTTTCTGACTCTGGCGCCTCGTCTTCGGTAAATGTTGAGATTTCAGGTACTGCGAGCATCTCAAGTAACACATTTATCGGTGGCAACCTCGGCATCGGCACCACCACCCCCATGACCCGCCTTGAAGTCCAAGGCACCGCCTCTGCATCTCATCTCCTTACCTCTGGTTCTCTCCAAGTAGCCAATGGTGGCGCAACGGTGAGCTACTCCCGCTTTGGGACGAATACGACGAGCTATCCTGATTTTGTTAATACCGCCGATGATGTACTCATTTCAGGGAGTTTAGAAGTAGACGGAGATGTATTCTTTGACGCACGTGCTTCCGTGGCGGGGAATTTTGAGGTGGGCAGCAGCGCGCTCTTTGTAAACTCCACAACAGGCAACGTTGGAATTGGCACTACGGCCCCGATGACTCGCTTTGAGGTGGAAGGTACCGCGTCGGCATCGAATCTCCTCACCTCGGGCATTCTACAAGCTGGAAACGGTGGTGCTACCGTCTCCTACAACCGCTTTGGAACGGCAACAACCACTGTAGGTCTTTCAGATAATGATGACGTGCTTATTTCAGGAAGCTTGGAAGTTGTTGGTACATCATATTTCATTGGCGGCACGGTGAACTTTTCCGGCATTGCATCAGCATCAACATTCCTTGCCGCAGATGGTACCGCCGCATCCCCATCGTTTTCATTTAGGAACGATCAGAACACCGGATTATTCCGCCCCGGTGCCGACTCCATTGCGTTTTCTACCGGTAGTACCGAACGTGCACGCATTGATGCGAATGGCAACCTCGGCATCGGCACCACCACCCCCATGACCCGCCTTGAAGTCCAAGGCACCGCCTCTGCATCTCATCTCCTTACCTCTGGTTCTCTCCAAGTAGCCAATGGTGGCGCAACCGTCAGCTACTCCCGCTTTGGGACGAATACGACGAGCTACGCATCGCTTCTCAATTCTCCCTCTGATCTCCTCATCTCTGGTGATTTTGAAGTAGACGGCCAAGCATTCTTTGATTCGACTGCGTCTATCAGTGGCAATGTAGATATCGGTGGTGATCTCTTCGTATCGGGCAATGTCGCATTTGAGGGCTCTGTTTCTACGAATTTTGATCCTTCAGCAGATAATACCTACGATATTGGTGAGCCAACAACGCGCTGGCGCAGGGGATATTTCGGTACGTCTTTGGGCATCGGCACAGCGAACGTGCCTGATGTTGCATTTGAACTGGTTGGTGCGGCATCCATCTCTGGCACCGCCTCGGTGGGCGGCAACTTTGAGGTGGGATCGAACATGTTTTTTGTAAACTCCACAACAGGCAACGTGGGTATTGGCACGAACATTCCAACCACTCGGTTTGAAGTACAAGGCACTGCATCGGTGTCGAATCTCTTTACCTCCGGTTCTCTGCAAGTGGGCTCCGGAGCTGCAACTGCCACCGTTTCATATAACCGCTTTGGCGCGAGCACTACCTCACACCCGAACTACATTTCAGAAAACAACGATGTGCTTATCTCCGGCGATTTAGAAGTAAATGCGTCAGCTGCATTTGATGAAGACGTGGTGATTGGTGACGCAACCGATGGTTCCGATGTATTGGTAGTGAACTCGCGCATTGCTTCGAACCTCATTCCTTTTGATGGCAATCGCGACATTGGCTCTGGCGCTCTGCGTTGGAATACGGGTTTCTTTGATTCTATCGATGTGCTCAACATCTCGGCGGCGTCCTCCTCTATTTCTGGAACAGTTGCTGAAACCTTTACTATTAATACTGATAACGCCTCTAATGATACTGAAAGCATGAACTTGGTATTTGAGCGTGGTTCCGCAACATCAAACGCGGCACTCGCGTGGGATGCAACCAATAAGCAATTTTCCTTCAACTTTCCAGTAGTACTAGAAACAACCAACGCATCGCAACCACAGTACAACTACACACAGCTAGCCTTAAATGGCGCGGCTGATCAGGGCTCTCATGATTATTTTTCAGTTGCGAATAATGATGACAACCGTCTCTTTATTGTTGAGACAGGCGGCTCGGTAGTGGCTTCGGGAGCATTTCAAGCTGGCGGCGGTTCGGTTGCAACGGTTTCCTACTCTCGTTTTGGCACAGGAGCTACATCATATAGTAGCTTCCTCAACTCCACCGATGACCTCCTCCTCTCCGATGACCTGGAAGTAGACGGTAAGCTCTTTGCAGATGGCACCGCTTCTATCGCAGGCAGCTTTGAAGTCACAGGGGATACATTCCTGAGTAATGCGAGTGTGTCTGGGAACTTAGAGGTCACCGGCAACAGCTTCTTGAACAATGCAAGCATCTCCGGAGATCTTGAAGTGGTAGGGCGTAGCTTCTTTTCCAATGCTTCTGTTTCGGGCGCGTTGGAAATTGGAACTATCAAGGGCAACTTCACCACCGGCAGCATCCTCTTTGCAGGTACCAATGGTGAGATTACTCAAGACAACGCCTCTTTCTTCTTTGATGACACGAATAACTTCATCGGCATCGGCACCACAACCCCCACCTCACTCCTCACCGTACAGGGTCGCGGTGAATTCCAAGGCACCGTATCTGGCTCCTATGGCCTCTTCGGTGCTCTCCAGGTTGCAGGCTTCACCTCTACCAGCTACTCCCGCTTTGGTACCAACACCACCAGCTACAGTAGCTTCTTAGACTCCACCGATGACCTCCTCCTCTCCGATGACCTGGAAGTAGACGGTAAGCTCTTTGCAGATGGCACCGCTTCTATCGCAGGCAGCTTCGAAGTTACGGGAGATACCTTCCTCTCTTATGCGTCCGTTTCTAATAATCTTGAAGTAGCTGGAAACACCTTCCTCAATAACGTTTCCATT
Organism: Patescibacteria group bacterium; assembly: GCA_038064455.1. GTDB lineage: Bacteria > Patescibacteriota > Minisyncoccia > 2-02-FULL-40-12 > GWA2-44-9. The sequence goes on from JBBTTB010000009.1 coordinate 30,883, forward strand.
TCCAGTGAGTTAGAAGTCGGTACTCTTAATCCAAACTTCACCCCAGGCTCCGTTGTTTTTGCGGGCTCGAGCGGTGAGCTCGCTCAAGACAACGCCTCTTTCTTCTTTGATGACACAAATAACAGGTTGGGGATTGGAACCACGGCCCCAGCCACTAAGCTCGACGTCATCGGCGCCGCTTCCATCTCCAGCAACTTCGAAGTAGGGACCAGCGTGTTCTTTGTGAATACTACAAGCACGAACGTAGGTATTGGTAATGTTACACCAAACGAGAAGCTCGACGTAGCAGGCAACATTCTCGCCTCTACATCCGGAAATATTCTCCTTACACTGAACTCCACCACAGAAGATGACGCAAACTTTTCTCTTCGCACCACTGCAACCGCTGGCTCCGTAGCTAGACTTGATATCCTTGGCTCGGCGTCACAAGCACTCTTTACTATCGCATCCAGCGGCAACGTCGGCATCGGCACCACAACCCCCACCTCACTCCTCACCGTACAGGGTCGCGGTGA
>JBBTTB010000010.1:0-56510 GCA_038064455.1 Patescibacteria group bacterium
CTAACGCGTTAAGTGTGTCGCCTGGGAAGTACGATCGCAAGATTAAAACTCAAAGGAATAGGCGGGAACTCGCACAAGCGGTGGATCATGTGGTTCAATTCGACACAGAGCGAAAAACCTCACCAAGGCTTGACATCTAGCTGCATGCTCTGGAAACAGAGAGGCCTTCGAGGGTGCTAGACAGGTGCTGCACGGCTGTCGTCAGCTCGTCTCGTGAGAGGTATCCTTAAGTGGATTAACGAGCGCAACCCCTATCGTGTGTTACAAGTGTCACACGAGACTGCTTCGGTAACGGAGAGGAAGGTGGGGATGACGTCAAGTCAGCGTGGCCCTTTGATGCCTTGGGCTACACGCATGATACAATGGACATTACAATGGGTCGCCAAGTCGCAAGACGGAGCTAATCCCATCAAAGGTGTCCCCAGTTCGGATAGGAGGCTGCAACTTGCCTCCTTGAAGCCGGAATCGCTAGTAATCGCGGATCAGCACGCCGCGGTGAATACGTTCTCGAGTTTTGCACTCACTGCCCGTCAACTCAAGGGAGTCGGTAATACCTGAAGACCCATAATTTCATGTGGGGCCATGGTAGGATCGATAACAGGGAGTAAGTCGTAACAAGGCAAGGGTAGCGGAAGCTGCTCTTGGATCACCTCCTTTCTATTCAAGCAATCCACTTCGGTGGGTTCGGGATAGAAAACCAAAGGTGTCGATAGAGGGTATGCACAGTTTGTTTGTCGATAGACAGATTCTGTGCATGATCTCTGCCGGGTCCGACGGCGAAATCGGAGATCAATGACTGTCTGATCTGAATGTCAGTCATGATTGGTGGGCGAGTATGAATGGGGAAGGGAACTGAACACCCCGCGCACATGCGCGGGGTGTTCTTGTTTCTCGCTCATGGTACAATGCAGGGGATGGCAGACTTTTCGGCTCTAGCAGAACAGATTCCATGGGGGCTGTTGATAAGTGCGGGAGTGTTTACAGTCTTTTGGATTGGTGTTTTCGCACTCTTGTACCACCTCATCCGTTTCGGTATTGGCGTTGCGCCTAAAATTGCGTCACTGACGCTCTTCATAGGCGCGCTCTTATTATTTATGATCGCCATTGCAGCGCTCCAAAATGTACGCCTTGCCATTGCCGCCGATGCGTTCACTCCCCGCTTCCCTCTTCCTGATATTCTCGCGCCATGAAAACACTCGACGCACTCACCCGTTCAGAGAACTCATTTGAGGGTCAAAAATCGTACGAAAAAACGATGATAGTATTACGTCGCCACCCGTTTGTGCTACTCGTGCGCTTTGCGGGGATGCTGTTTCTCGCGCTTATGCCGCTGTTTCTCTGGGCGTTTCTCGGAAACCTCCTTACAGCCGTAGGACTCCGATCAGTTATTATTGCCGCTGCCGCGCTCTATGCGTTGATGTGGTGGTATGGGTTATTCTATCGCATTACCATGTACCTCCTCGATACGTGGATCGTGACGGACCACCGTGTTATTGATAGCCAACAGTTTGGGCTTTTCCGCCGCACGCACGCCGAGCTCAATCTTGGAAAAATCCAAGATATTTCCGTGTCTGTGAAGGGCGGTATGCCAACACTCTTAGATTATGGCGATGTGGAAATTCAAACGGCAGCTGCTGATAAAAAATTCCTTTTTGAACAGGTACCGCACCCGCATCAAGTAAAGGATCTCATTATGAAAGCACATACACAATACGTTGCGGATCACCCACACGGCAAAGAGACGCATACGGAAGTATAAATGCCAGCTACTGCGCGTACATATTGACGCCGCTGTCGTATGGGCGTACCATCCCGCCAGTACTTTTTCAGGAGCGAAAAGAGACATGGCGCAGACATGGTTGGTTAAGTTCACATTTCAAAGCGGGAGCTACGATCCGTGTAAGGGATCTCGAGAGTGCACCGAGGAGGTGACGGGCTTGGAGATCGAGCTTCTCGACGGTTCCCGCGTGATCCTTGCGGGGTATGGCCAGGATCTGGGCAGGCTCGGATATATGTTCTTGATACGAAAGGAGAAGCTCGAAGCTCTCGAAGACCCCAGGCTTCGCTCAAACGTGGAACGCATCCTCGCTGGGAAGTACGAAGCGCTGCGGAAGGGCCCCGACTTCTCTGATGATGCAGCCGCTCGTCTGGCTGCCCGCATGAAAGATGAGCGTCACTTCCTTGATGCCAAGCATACTGCGCTTCGAGCTTTGGACGACGAGCGCCAGGAATTTCTTCGCGGCGACGTGCCGTTCTAGCACGCTACACGCCAAAAAGGGCACCCATGGGTGCCCTTTTCCTTTTCCGCTATCCATCGCTACTTTATCTGGTACGTAATTTGCACGTTTACAGAGATCTCATTTTCTCCACTGGGGACTGCCGGGCCACCGCCACCCATGCCACTCTTATACATAGCGGCATCATACATGGGCATTGGAACGCCACCCGCACCATCTTCAGAGAAGTTTACGATGCGACCGAGTTTCACTCCAAGCTGGCGCTCAAGTGCGCGAGCTTTTTCTTTTGCATCAGCAATTGCTTCATCGCGGGCGTCCGCCATGAGTTCCTCGGGCTCATCAACGGTAAGCTGGAAGTTGTTGATCTGATTTGCGCCAGCAGAAACAACGCCATCAAGAACGGTGTCGACGGCATCAAGGTCGCGGACGCGGACCTGAATCATTTGGTTTACTTGGTATCCCGTGATACGCGCCTTCTCGTATTGCGGATAGGTGTATTGAGGGTAGATATTGTATCCCGTGGTTTTAATATCTTTGTCCTCAACGCCTTCTTTCTTTAAGAATTCGACGAGACGCTTGGAACGATCAGAATTGTCATTCTGTGCTGCCTTTGAAGTCCCTGCTTCGGTGAGAATAGAGAGATCAAGAAGCGCAATGTCTGGTTTTGCGACTACCTTGCCTTGGCCAGAGAACGAAATAGTGTTTGTGGTTGCTGCAGTTTTTGCTGCCTGATTGGTGCTTACCAAAAGGAACAGCGTGAGCGCCACAAGAACTGCCGAACCGAGCCAGAACAAGATGTTCTTTTGCTTTAGATCCATAGTGTGTGCGCACAACGCGGGTCTGGCGTCAGGAGCTCTGCCGCTCGTCCCTAGCGTTCAGTGCACGGGCAGTATACCATAGTTCTATGCACTTCGTGAGGCGCTTGTTTGCGCAACTTAAAACGCACTGGAGACTCGTTTTTTCGCTTACTCTTGCCGGGCTTTTGTGCTGGGCGCATATTGCGATTGTTCTCGATACGTTCGTTGTTGATACATCCGGAGCGATTCGTACTACCTATTCAGGGTATGGTGATATTCCTCTGCACCTGACTCAAGTTTCCCGTTTCGCCTTTGGGCAGTTAGGGGATCTCGAAGAGCCTATTTTTGCAGGAACGCGTATAGCATATCCGTTTGGTATTAATGCCGTGAGCGGCCTATTACTTCGTATGACGGGAGCGTGGCGTTTTTCTTTCCTTATGCCCATCGTGGTGTGTGTGCTTCTATTGCATGCGCTGCTTTTTATTGTGGGATATACTATGACGCGTCGAGTGTTGTGGGCGCCGCTCCTCGCACTACTTGTGCTCTTTGGTGGTGGGTGGGGCGGATGGTCAGTGGCACGAGATGCTATTCGAGAAGGATCTTCGTGGAGTGAATTCAAGCAACATCTTGTTGACGGGAATATTTCAACCGTAACTCGTTGGGATGCGAAGTGGCCTGAACAGAATATTGTCTTCGGAGCACCGCTTGGCTTGGTGCTCGTGCATCAGCGCACATTCTTTCCGGGCATTGTTGGTGTTCTCTTGGCCCATGTCTTGTTATGGGAGGGTGTTGCTCGGCGTTCGCAAAAATATCTATATGCGGGGGGTGTTGTGCTCGGATCTCTGCCGCTTTTTCATACGCATTCATTTGTTGCTGGGGGGCTTATCCTTATTGTGGTGACATTGTGGGGGCTGCTCCGTGGTGTGTGGTGGGGAATTCCTTTTATAAAAACAGGAGTACTTGCGCTCATTCTTGCCGTGCCACAGGTATTGTTCCTAGTGAGCGGAAAGCCCTTAGGAAGTGATGGAGACTTTGCGATGTTAAGACTCGGGTGGATGGTAGATCAAACTATCGACGGGTTTAAACCGCAGCCGGGGCATACGTCAAGCATATTCTCTGTGGCATATATACAGTTTCTTTGGATGAACTTGGGCACCCCACTTCTCGCTCTACTGGGGCTCTCATGTGCATATATCGCGCGTAGTATGCGTGCCCGCTTTCCGCATATGGGGGTGATGCTTGCGGTGGCGTGGATGCTCTTTCTTGTGGTGCAAACCGTTCGCTTCCAACCATGGGATTATGACAACAATAAACTGTTAGTGTATATGCAGTTTGCCACCATGTGTGCAGTACTGTATGTGTTCGCGCGCGTGAAACTGCGCGCGCTTGCAGGGGTAGGCCTTGCCCTCTCTGTTGGGGCGTCAATATTCTCTGGTGTTATTGATGCTATTCCACGGCTCGCTATGCCCGAAGATCGCCTCCCTGTCATCTTTGATGCGCAAGCTCGTGGGATCGCCTCGTTTATTCGCGATGCCCTTCCCAATGAGCGTATTATCACCTCAACAACACACACAAACCCAGTGCCGGCACTGACGGGGAAGTCGGTGTTTGTAGGATATCCGGGATGGTTGTGGACGCGTAGCCTGCCCTATGGTCCTCGTGAAGATCTGGTGCGCGCCTTTTTTAAAAATCCAGCAGGCGATACGACTCTACTCGACGCTCAATATCCAGCAAAATATGTACTACTCGATGATGCTGCTCGAAAAGATTTTGGTGCACAAGATGCGATATTCCAAAAGATATTTCGGCTGATTGTACAGAGTGGGCAATATGCGCTCTATGAACGCAATGCGCCATGATCACGCCGACCACGGAACGAGAGCAGAAGCTTTTTACAGCGGGGTACTCGCGCGTCATTGGCGTTGATGAAGTGGGGCGTGGCTGTCTTGCGGGGCCCGTGGTGGTATGCGCGTTCTCATGCTCTCTAGAGTCTGTTGCAGTGCCGTTGGCAGGCGTTCGCGATTCTAAGCTCCTGTCTCCAAAACAGCGCACACGGCTTGCGGAAGAAATCCGCAAACTGCCCGATATATCTATTTCTATTATTGGGGAGAGCGCGGCTACTATTGATCGCGTGAATATTCTCCGTGCAACTGACATGGCTATGCGCGTCGCAGTTGCATCCGTGCTCACGTCCCAGAAGAGCACCGTACTTCTTGATGGTAGCCACATGGTTCCGGATCTCCCCTGCACTCAAGAGACGATTATTGGAGGAGATCGAGATGTGTATGTGATCGCATGTGCTTCTATCCTTGCAAAAGTATTTCGTGATGAACTTATGGAACGCATGGCAAAAAAGTGGCCAGAGTATGGCTTTGATGCACACAAGGGATATGGAACGTCGGCGCATCTTACTGCATTAAAAACACACGGGCCGTGTCATATACACAGGCGTACGTTCGCAGGGGTGCGTGAGCTGGTATAGTGAGGGTATGGCAACTGTTGCAATCAATGGCTTTGGTCGCATTGGCCGAGCATTTTTTAAGCTTGCGCGCCTCCACCGCGAGCTGAATATTGTTGCAATCAATGATCTGGGAGACCCAGAGACGCTCGCATATCTCTTGCGGTATGATTCTACGTACGGACGCTTTGACAAACCGGTGTCGGTGCAAAAAAGTGGTTCGCAAACATTTCTCATCGTTGATGATGTAGCGTACCAGCTTATCAGCGAGAAGGACCCCGCAAAGCTTCCATGGGATGATATGGGCGTAGATCTTGTGGTTGAGGCAACAGGTATCTTTGAAAGCTATGAAAAAGCGAAAGTACACATTGATGCTGGTGCGCAACGCGTAGTGCTTACGGCGCCAGCAAAAGATGCAGACTCGGACATTGCTCGCACGGTGCTGATGGGCGTTAATGCTGATGATTTAAAAACCTGCTCCATTTCTTCTAATGGCTCTTGCACTACGAATTCTGCAGCTCCTTTGATCCGTATTCTTGAAGATGGTATTGGGATTCAAAAGGCATTTCTTTCAACGGTGCACGGGTACACGGCGACGCAGAGCCTTATTGATGGCCCTGTGAAGGGCGGCGACGTGCGTCGGGGACGTGCCGCCGCGGTGAACATTGTTCCTTCAAGCACGGGCGCCGCGATTGCGGTGACACGCGCAGTGCCAGAGCTTGCAGATCGCTTTGATGGCGTGGCATTACGTGTGCCAACCATTACAGGATCACTTTCAGGCATTACATTTGTAGCGAAGCGACACACAAGTGTTACAGAAATAAATGAGCTGCTTACTACGGCGGCGCAGCGTGAAGAATGGAAGGGTATATTTCGAGTGAATACAGATCCGATTGTATCAACAGACATCATTGGTGATCCGCATGCGGCTATTGCCGATCTTACTCTTACGAATGTGGTCGATGGAGATCTGTGCACGGTGTATTCTTGGTACGATAATGAGTTCGGCTATACGAACGCGCTCGTGAAGCACGTGCGTGCGGTCGCCGCTCTTATTTCTCGATAATGCTTCGAAGACATCGTGCATATGTAGAAGCGTTTGGGTGGTACGGCGTTATCGCGGTGGTGCTTGCGTATGCAATGCATAACGTGGGGGTATGGACTGCGCGCGATGTCCCGTATGTCTTTTTGAATATTTCCGGAGGTATTGGCCTCATGATCGATAACTGGATGCACAGGGCATATCAATCAATGTCGGTGAACATCGTTTGGATTATCGTTGGGTCCTATGCTTTGTGGAAAATCATTACTGGCGCATGAAACATCTCCACGATGACGATGTCAAAAAACTTGAGGTGATCGCGGATGATATCCGCCAATCTATTGTCGCGATGCTTGAGAAAGCAAAGAGCGGCCATACGGCGGGCCCGCTGGATATGGCCGACGTGTTTACGGCGTTTTATTTTCATATTTTAAATCATGATCCAGCAAATCCCGAGTGGGCCGAGCGTGATCGCCTTATTCTTTCCAACGGGCACATCGTTCCTGCGCGCTATGCCGCGATGGCACATGCGGGCTACTTTCCTAAAGAGGAGCTTATGACGTTGCGGAAATTCGGGTCTCGTCTCCAGGGACACCCAGAACGCGAACGATTGCCTGGGATTGAGACGACGTCGGGTCCACTGGGATCGGGTCTTGGGCAAGCAGCGGGGATCGCGCTTGCGTCGCGCATGGATGGAAAAAAATTCAGAACGTATTGCCTTATGTCTGATGGCGAGCAAGATGCCGGCGCCATCTGGGAGTCGGCACTCTTCGCAGGAAAGTACAAACTTGCGAATCTTACCGGAGTGATTGATCGCAACATGATCCAAATTGATGGGTCTACAGAAGTAGTGATGCCACTTGAATCCCTCCGTGCAAAATGGGAAGCGTTCGGATGGCATGTCCTTGAGTGCGATGGACACAACTTCGCCGAGTTCATTGGTGCTATTGGGCAGGCGCACGCCATCGCGGACAGGCCAACCGTAATTATTGCGCATACCATCCCCGGCAAGGGTGTCCCTGAAATCGAATATGATTTTAAGTGGCACGGAACGCCGCCGAACGCAGAGCAGGCGAAACGTTTCTTACATGAATTGCGGACGTTGCGTGGGAAGATTGTCAGTGAGCATGAATAGTATGTGCTATGCTATGACCATGAACATCAGAAAGGGGGTGTCGGCATGAAACAGTGTACTTGTGGACACCACGCAATCGCGCGCGTGATTCCTGCGTTGTCGTGGGTGAGTGGTATTCTATTCTTCTGGGCTTCATTCAGCGAAGGATTTATTTTTGGTTTTGACACCCAATTCTATTTTGAGGCGGCAGTGCTTCTCGTAGTGTTGGGTATGGGCATGAGGTCATGCGGTTGCTGCTGTGAAGGCGGCTCGTGTGGCAAGATGGTGTGTGGTTCGTGTGGTTCTGATGACAAGCGCTAACGTATCGCGCCGGCCGCCTTCCGGGCGGCTCCGTGATGTGTGAGCGCGTGGTTATATGCTTGCAGACTCTCTGACACAACGAGATACGCTCCAACACGTTCCTATTCGTGACGGCTATGGGCGTGGGTTAGTGCGCGCCGGGGAGGCGGACGAACGCGTGGTAGTGCTCTGCGCGGATCTCACTGAATCTACAAAATCACACTGGTTTGCAGAACGGTTTCCGGAGCGGTTTATCCAGGTCGGCGTTGCTGAACAGAACATGGCGCTCGTTGCTGCGGGCATGGCACAGTACGGAAAGATCCCATTTATTGCTTCTTACGCCGCGTTTAGTCCAGGGCGCAACAACGAGCAAATCCGCACCAACGTGTGCTTAAATAATGTTCCCGTAAAAATCGCGGGTTCACATGCGGGTATTTCCGTTGGTCCCGATGGAGCAACGCACCAAGCGCTCGAAGACATTGGGCTCATGCGCATGATCCCGCGCATGCAAGTGGTGGTGCCGTGTGATGCGTTCGAAGCAGAAAAGGCGACAATGGCTATCGCGCAGAATGGCGCGCCATCGTATCTACGTCTTGCCAGAGAAAAGACTCCCGTATTTACCCTTCCCGATACGCCGTTTGAGCTAGGGAAGGCGCTGGTGTTGCGTGAAGGAACTGATATAGCGCTCATCGCCTGTGGCTCATTGGTTTATGAGGCGCTCATCGCCGCTGAACAACTGCAACAAGAGGGTATCTCGTGTACCGTGGTGAATAACCACACGGTGAAACCGTTAGATACCGAAACAATACGCGCTGTTGCACGGCGGTGTGGAGCTGTTGTCACTATAGAAGAGCATCAAAAGGCAGGAGGTATGGGCTCTGCGGTAGCAGAATATCTTATTCAGTATCTTCCGGTGCCGCTGGCATTTGTGGGCATACCAGATACCTTTGGTGAATCGGGGACACCGATGGAGCTCATGGAGCACCTTGGGCTTGATGCACAGGGTATTGTAGCCGCTTCCCGCGTTGTGTTGGGGAAAAAATAGGGCAGTGTTGATAACATCGCTTTTCCGTTGCATGGAAAGGGGCGTATACTAGATGGAATATGTACAAACGCCTCATCATTTTTTTCCTTGCGCTCGCAGTCGTTAGTCAGTTAAGCCCTACAGCATACGCGTACACGCCAGACGATATCGCCGCTGAAGCGCGTCTTGCGCAGGCACAGCCGCAACAAATCTCTGGTTGGAAGATTCTTTTCAATAGCATCACGAAGATCTTCGGCTTTGAGGCGTTTAAGACGGAGTTTTCTGGGAGTTATGCTGCCGGAGGAGCTGGACTGACTTGTCCTCCAGGGACAACAAAAACAAAAAAAAGAGATGCTGGGGCACCTGGATTCGATAATGCCGGGAATACGCAGTGGCAATGTGTAACAGATATTGGAGACCCAGATCCCTCTGATGGATCAACAAATATTATCCCGGGAGGTGGGGGGACTATAGCTAATGATCCGGCCGGAGGCGTAGATCCTGGCGCAGACAGGGGGGGCTCTGGTTTCGGTCGCGATAATGATGGAGATGGCTATCCAATCCGCAACGATTGTAATGATCGCGATGATCAAGTGAACCCTGGGAAAAAGGAAATTGTTGGCAATGGAAAAGATGATGACTGTAACCCTGCCACTTCTGATAATGGTCGTGGAGATGCCGCGGCAAGCTCTGATGACCCAGTGGTTGTCGGGGTAACCGCAACGCCAAAAGCGGTGACGAACCGTCCTACGACTGATGGTTCGGCGGACCGTACGGTTTCAAATGCGGCACAGGAGTATGCGAATACCGTTCCCACAATTTCATTGACCACCGTGGGTAATAGTATCCGTGTTGATTGGAACTTTCCCTCTGGTACCGCGTGGCCACTAGACTGGATCGCGCTCTTTGATGGCCAGGCAAGCACCCCGCGCGATGCAGGTGCGTGGGCGGGTGCAACCAATATTTGGAAATATGTGCATAACGGCAAAGACGAGCGCTCTGCAAGCGCGGGACGCGGCGGCTCTGTGGTATTACAAATCCCCGCAGGAGCATCGAGCGTGAAGGCGGTGTACTACCGCGATAACGGGTTTACTGCGATTGCTGAAGACTCGGTAACCCTTGGGTCGGTACGTTCGGCAACGGGTGGTTCGGCAACGGGTGGTTCGGCAACGGGTGGTTCGGCAACCACGGCCGGCTCCCCTAGTATTATGAGTCGTGCAATACTGGCACTTAAGGGTACGGCTGAACCAAATGGCATGGCAATGATTACATGGGAGCGCGTTGAATTTTCTGGTTCGCGGGATGACATAATTATTATCACTCCAGCAGGAACAACGTGGACGTCAGCTCCACTACAAGATGGCAACCGCGCATGGGCATATCTTGATGGCTCACAAACAATGCCTACATCGCGCGTTACGTCTGGGAGTACTAGTATGCGCATGCCAATGCGCCCAGGTACTTATGAGGCATTATATTATCAACACGACACCTCCTCTGACGACGCAATCATAGGGAGAAGCGGCGCGTTCAGGGTAGCGTCCCTTGCGACGCTTACTGTCCCAGAATCAGTGACAGCGCGTTATCAGATGACGATTAAGTGGGAGAATGCCGACAGCTCTCGCAATGACATGATCGGGATCACACCCGCCGGTACCACATGGGCTACCGCTCCATTAGTAGACGGCAACCGTTCGTGGGCATATCTAAATGGCTCACAAGCGGTACCGGCATCTGTAGGAAAGAAGGGTGAGACAACATTGACAGCCCCAACACTTCCAGGAGTCTATGAGGCGGTCTACTATCTTGCAGACAACTCTTTTGGAGGGAGAAGTGCGCCGTTTACAGTTTTGGGTGTGGTCGCTGACCCAATATTACCACCAGACATCGAAGACTGTGATCTTCTTGAGGCAAAAACAAATAAGCAGAACAAACTCGCGTCTGATGTGGGGTTCTTCGACCGTATTCGCGCGGCAGTTTCTGGGTCATCAGCATCGCAACGTTCAGAATCTGGTTGCCCGAGCATTAGCTCTATTACTCCGGAATCGTTCACGATGGGGAGCAGCGAGAAACTTGTCATTACTGGTTCCGGGTTTACCACGAAGGGGAATAGTGTTCTCTTCTTCCTTGATGGAAAGGAAGTCGCGCGAGTACCGGGTGCTGTCTCATTCAACAGAAATTCACTGACCATATCTGTCCCGACCCTGCAACCAAACATGTATGACCTGCGAGTTGTAAATGAAGGAAAGAAAATGGGTAATAAAGTGCGGATTACCATTCTTGGCGTGGTGAATGATATGATTGTTTCACCATCGAGCACCCCTGTGAGAAAGGGTAGAGATGTCGTGTGTGCTCAAGTGATTACGCCAGCACAAAATAATGAGACTGGCGCGTGTCGTGAATTTGCTACGCCGTGTGACGTGCCCACCGGGTGGACAACATTGCCAGTAGGAGAGCAGTGTGTATCCATTACGGCGGTGACGGAAGTAACATCTACACCAACCGCTCTTCCCACAAAAACGCCTCGCCCAACAAAAACGCCTCGCCCAACAAAAACGCCTCGCCCAACAAAAACGCCTCGCCCAACGCCACTGCCTCGGGTCGGGTGTTCGCCAACAACCCAGACGGTGAGCGTGGGAGATCCGGTCACACTGACCGCATTTGGTGGCTCAGGCACGTACACGTGGCGTGCTCCAAAGTCTGCAGTTCTTGCGGGTGACGGGCAGACATTTACCACCGTCTATGAGAAGAAGGGTCGATACTATGCAAGTGTTAGTGATGGTGCGCGCTCTCGTAATTGTCGTGTAACAGTTACCAAATAAGATGCCTATGAAACGATTCTTTATTCCCATGCTTCTCCTCCTTGTGCTAGTCACTCCTACATATGCGGCACAAGACGTAGCTCAAGATCCCGGCCAGCTGGCTCGTATCCGCATTCGCATTAATCGTGTTGTCTCTTGGCTCTTTGGGGTGCAGCTGGAAACTTCATCCGGATTTGCGTCAGAAGAAGGCGGGCTCTCATGCTCTCCGAAAACGCAGACAGTTTTTGCAGAAATCCCCACGCTATTTATGGCACAGGATGGAGCGAGCCCCTATACATGGAGAATTGGTGATAGAGTGGCGCAAGGCGAGGGGCGCGATCCATCTCTCCGTGCAACGTTTGCGATGCCAGGAACATACACGGTTCTTGTAACCGACGGAATGGGGGCTGAAGCATCCTGTTCCGTTGTTGTTCGCAAGAACCTAACGACAAAGCCGTCGAGTTTAGAGATCTCGTTCGCAGACACATTGGCCCATATGCTGTCGGTGGTTACAAAAAGTTTTTTGGGTGTAGCAGAATAGGCTCACACCAAACAAAGAGCCGCTCGTTGGAGCGGCTCTTTGTTATGTTATCCTATGCTATCTAGAATGGATGCGCTGCGATAATTTCTTTGAGTTTTGTGAAATCTGCTTCCAGCTGTGCGCGTGATACTGGGTCAGTGAGTGCGGCATTTGGATGTGTGGTAGGAAATACAGAGTAGCTACCCATATTGAGAGCCTTGCCACGGACGTTATCAAGCGGCTGACGAAGCCCAACGCCATTGAGGGCGAGGGTACCCATGGTGACAACGATGCGAGGTGCGATGGTTTTGAGCTCTTCTTTCAGGAAGGTTGCATGGAGCCGCAACTCTTTTGGATGCGCTTCGAGATGTGAGCCAAGCGAATGCTTCATCGCCGTAGTAACGTAAATTTTACGGGGCGTAAGCCCTGCGTTTTTTAGAAGCTTATTAAAAAGCTTCTTTGCTGGTCCTGCGATAGGAGTGCCCTCCTTTTCTTCGTGAGGTCCGGGAGCATCGGTGACGAAAACAACCCGAGCATCAAGGTCGCCACTACCAAGGACGAGGGTGCGGTCCTTAAATTTTTCTTTCAGCTCAGCGTGGATGTGCTTGAGGGTCTTGGGAGGTTGCATAGCTTCTTAACTATTCATATTACATCATTTCTTTTATTTTGGCAAGGTTTTCCGCGGTGGGTGTGGGGGCGAGCTATTTGCGCGGAGTGCGCTTGTCTGGTATGATTTTCGTGCCTTTTTGGTGTTAGATTGGTCGGTTTGGGCGATTAGTTCAGTGGTAGAACGCTGTCCTGATCAAAGGCACTTTGTCACTGGTTCGTTCAGCTGTCATGCAACCCTCTGTATTCGGGGCGATTAGTTCAGTGGTAGAACGCTGTCCTGATAAGACAGAGGTCCTAGGTCCGATTCCTAGATCGCCCACATTCGGGTTGCACACAGCCTTACTGCCAGTGATAAGACAGAGGTCCTAGGTCCGATTCCTAGATCGCCCACTGGTAGCGTTGGGCCCATAGCTCAGCTGGTAGAGCGCCTCATTTGCAATGAGGAGGTCACCGGTTCGAATCCGGTTGGGTCCACCAATCATCCACTGCTATTTCTTGTACGGCGTAGCGTATGCGGTACAATGACGTGTAATGGATATATCATTAAACTTTTGGGCGGTGATTGGTGCCGCACTAGCCTACATGGCGCTTGGCGCACTCTGGTACGGCCCGTTATTTGGAAAAAAGTGGCAGGCCTTGGCAGGTATCTCTACGGGCGACATGTCGCGCATGCCGCTCACACCGGGGCAGGCTATGGGCATTGGTCTTGTTTCCGCTTTGATCACGGCCTATGTGCTCGGAGCGTTTATGCAGGTGTGGGGCGCATTCAGTAGCGCAGATATCATACGTCTTGTGTTCTGGATCTGGGTTGGTTTTGTGGCAACAGTACATCTCGGTGCCTTTTTGTGGGAGGGAAAGCCGCTAAAACTCTTCGTGCTCAACGCTTCTTACAGCTTCTTCGCGATCTGGCTCATGGCATGTATCCTTGCTCGCTGGGCGTAGGTTCTTTATAATAATCTCTATGAAGCATAAACAATCTCTTAGCCTTACAGTTCTTATCTTGCTGGTGCTTACTCTCGGGTTTTGGTATTGGGGGAACACGTATACGAATAAGGACGCCCTCGATTTAGTGCGACAATATAATACTGCGCCAAAGTCAGAGCGGATACAGATATTAGAGGACTTTGCTAAAGTTAAAAAACCAAGAGGTATATCTGTATCGTTTAGCGTTGGCAACGCAGGGTCTCGGTCTGGGACGTGTAATCGGTATTTCGGCTTCATGCAATATTATATGCAGAAGGCAGCGAATATACTTGCGAGAAATGGGTTTGGCACTGTGGACGTAGATGATGCCGCCGCGCTTGAAGAAGTGATCCTTGGTCTGCCCGATGGCGAATTAGCACTTTTCTCCGCGTATAGCGACGCAATGTATTCTATGATGGACGCGATTGACGACGAATGTCTCACTAGTATTATGGATTCGTTATAGGAGTAAGACGCGCACTTGCTTGAGCATAAAAACAACAACGGGGAGTACCCGTTGTTGTTTTTATGACGTCACGGTACACTGCTGGTATGGAAACCGTCTTTCTCGCGCTTGGTATCGTTGTGGGACTCGGCATTCTTGGCGCACTAGTAATGCTTATTCGCCGTTCCAGCGGACAACGGCCTATCGAAGATACTACCGGCATTCTCCATCAGCGCCTTGATGCGCTGACAAAGCTTATTAGTGAACAATTAAGCGAAGGGCGACAATCAACAGAACGCGCAACCCAATCAGTACATCGGCAAGTGCAGGATTTTACGGCGGGCATGACGCGCCTTCATGAAGAAGTGAAACAGATGCAGGATCAGGTAAAACACGTCGTTTCGTTCCAGGATATTTTTCGTGCCCCGAAGCTTCGGGGAAGTTGGGGAGAGTACTCACTTGAATCTGCACTGGGGCAGTATTTCCCCCGTGCAAGCTGGAAGATGCAGCACATGTTTGCTACGGGTGACATTGTAGACGCCACGGTAACACTTCCTAATGGGCTTCTGGTTCCTATCGATAGCAAATTCAACTGGGAGAATTTTAAAAAAATGATCGATGCAGAAACGGATGAAACGCGTGATCCATTTCGTAAACTATTCATCATTGATGTAAAAAAGAAGGTTGATGAGATCGCCGGGAAATACCTGCTTCCTGGCGAAGGAACAACAGATTTTGCACTCATGTACGTGCCCGCAGAAACGGTGTACTACGAAATGATCAATAACATCGGCGATACTGATATTGCAGACTACGCTCGCAAAAAGAAAGTGATCCTGTGCTCTCCTAATACGTTTTATCTTACGGTTACCGCGGTGATGCATTGGTTTAAAGATGTACAGTTTGCGCAACAGACTCGCGATATCTTTAAGCGCCTCAAACAACTAGAGACCGATGCCGGAAAGCTTTCTGATGAGTTCCGCTTACTGGGTAAGCATCTTTCTAACGCACAGGGTGCATACAATGAGAGTGAGAAGCGCGTAGGATTATTTGTAGATCGCGCACAGCGCGTGCTGGAAATAGCAGACGAACATACGCCACCGGTCACAACTCCTCCAACAACTCTTGAATAAAGTCTCTTGATCGAGGCGCCCATGATGCGGTATGCTGTCCGCCATGGACATTCTTCAATTTTCGCTCCTGGCGTCGTTTGCGTCGCTTGGATATGGTGCCGTGCTTATCGCAGGCGTTTTAAAAAAACCATCAGGGGATGAGCGCATGCAAGAAATTGCCCGTGCCATTCAAGAGGGTGCAGAGGCATACTTGCGTCGCCAAAATATGACCGTTCTCGCGGTCGGTTTAGTGCTTATGATTGTATTGGGCACATGGCTTGGTACCGCAATGGCCATGGCGTTCGCGGTGGGTGCGTTGGCGTCTGCGCTCGCCGGCTACATTGGTATGATGGTCTCTGTCCGTGCGAATGTGCGTGTTGCTGAAGAGGCGCGCCATGGTATCTCGCGTGCGTTTGCGCTTGGGTATAGGGGAGGGGCGGTAACGGGCTTTTTTGTGGTCGGTCTCGCCCTTCTCTCTTTGACTGTTGTATTTTGGGCGACGGGCAATGTCAAGGACCTCATTGGTCTTGGATTTGGCGCATCGCTCATTTCAGTATTTGCGCGCTTGGGCGGCGGCATCTTCACAAAGGGCGCAGATGTTGGCGCTGACATCGTCGGCAAAGTTGAGGCGGGCATCCCAGAGGACGATCCACGCAATCCAGCGGTGATCGCTGATAACGTTGGTGATAATGTTGGTGACTGCGCGGGCATGGCCGCGGACCTCTTTGAGACCTATGTGGTGTCCGCGATCTCGGTCATGTTGTTGGCGCATCTCTTGGTGCCCGCGGCGCCGACACTTATCTATGTGCCGCTTCTTATCGGTTCATCAGCAGTGATCGCATCGCTTGTCGGATCATTCTTCGTGCGACTTTCCGCCGGAGGGTCTATTATGGGTGCGCTGTATCGCGGCCTCGGAGTTGCCTCACTCATCTCGGTGGCGTTCTTCTGGTTTATCGCACAGGGCATGGCGGGTCTTCCTGAACTGTCGGCAGCTGTTGGGGCTGAAGTATCCGCATTAAATGTCTTTTGGTGCATGGTGACGGGCATTGTGGTCACCGCGCTGATGATGATGATTACGGAATATTACACTTCAAAGAGTTTCTATCCAGTGCGCGCTATCGCACATGCCTCGACTACGGGCCATGGTACAAACGTGATTATGGGTCTCGCAATGAGTAAGCAGTCAACTGCAATGCCGCTTATTGTAATCGTAGCTGCTATGTACGGCACCTATTCGCTTGCGGGTCTGTATGGTGTCGCGCTTGCGACGATGAGTATGTTATCGCTCGCCGCTATTGTCATCGCCATTGATGCGTTTGGTCCCATTACTGATAATGCTGGTGGCATCGCAGAAATGGCGGAACTACCCGACGAGGTGCGCGCTATTACTGACCCACTGGATGCTGTTGGGAATACCACAAAGGCGGTGACAAAGGGTTATGCCATTGCGTCTGCTGGCCTTGCGGCGATTGTGCTGTTTGCGGCATACACACAAGAACTCGCGGAGTTCGGGCGAGTAGTGCAGTTCGACCTTTCCGATATTCGTGTACTCGTCGGCCTGTTTATCGGTGGTATGATGCCCTACTTATTTGGTTCCATGGCGATGCAATCGGTAAGCCGTGCGGGTTCCGCGATCGTTGATGAAGTGCGTCGCCAGTTCCGTGAGATTCCTGGCATCATGGATCGTACAGCGATTCCCGAGTATGGTGCTGCGGTAGATATTGTGACACGCGCGGCAATCCGGGAGATGACGCTTCCTGCGCTCGTGCCTATCGTCTTCCCAATCGTTGTTGGGTTTACGCTTGGCGCAGAAGCGCTTGGCGGATTACTCGTCGGCGTTATCATAACGGGCCTGTTTGTAGCAATCTCGATGACATCAGGCGGCGGTGCGTGGGATAATGCAAAAAAGTTTATTGAAGAAGGGAATCATGGTGGTAAGGGTTCAGAAGCTCACAAGGCCGCCGTGACTGGTGATACGGTGGGGGATCCGTATAAAGATACTGCAGGCCCGGCGATTAACCCAATGATTAAGGTGGCAAATATTGTCGCGTTGCTTATTGCTCGTTTTATCTAACCGTCCGTTATCCCTCGTAATAGAAAAGAAGCGCTTTTCCAAAGGAAAGCGCTTCTTTTCCACACGGTGTTTTTCTGTGTGGATGGTACAATGAAAGTACATTTATGCCCGACCTCGCGAAAGTGCGAGATATCATGACGACCAAAGTGCTGACGGTCGGTTTTGATGATACACTCGAAGTCGCAACAAAACTATTTGAGCAGTATGACTATGATGGCATCCCCGTCATAGATAACCAGCGAAAACTCGTTGGTATTATTACGGCGTATGACATGGTGGTGCAGAGTTCAGGCATGCACATTCCAACACTCATGGAGATTATGCGACAGATGTCTGCGAACAAGGCAGATAAAAAAGATATTGACGATCACTTTACAAAACTGCGTCAGATGAAAATAAAGGAAGTTATGAATACTCAACCGTTGGTTGTGGGACCGGATCTAAGTATAGAAGAACTAGCGCGCGTGTTTGCAGAGCACCATCGTGTGAACCCAATCCCCGTTGTTGATGATCAGGGTGTGCTCGTTGGCCTTTTAAGTCGCTACGATATTATTAAATTCTTCAACGAGCGCTACTTTCAGCAAGTAGTGGGTGAGGTGAGCACGGCGCATGGAGGAAGGGGTGCTCCCGAAGCGGTTAATGCAACCGTTCAAGATATTTCTAAGGAGTTTCTTATCGTGAACAGGCGCAGGCCACGTATTTGGAAGTATGCAGCAATTGGCGCATTTATTGCGGGGCTCGTGGTAGCAACTGCAATGATCATTCGTATTGTACGTGAGGAGGAAATAGTGAGCATCCCGCAAGGAGTCGCTGGCGTGATATCAACATGGCGCTAGCGTATAAGTGTACATAAAACGCTATACTAAGAGTGTGAGATACATCAGAAAGGGGGTGCGAAATGATTGAAACATCAGCTCCGGACATTGTCCGAGCATCGCTTCTAACGCTCTGGTCAGGTGTGGCGGGCTTTACGCCTCGTCTTATCGCCGCCGCTATCGTGTTTGTGGTTGGGTGGCTTGTTGCATCCCTCCTTGGTAAGGTAGCGTTCCATATTGTTCGTGTCTTGCATCTTGATGCAGCACTTTCTCGTGTGGGATTCCGTCAGGCATGGGAGCGTAGCGGTTTTCGCCTCAATAGTCCCGTATTCTTTTCTGATCTTGTTCGTTGGTTCTTTGTTGTCGTATTTCTTATGGCTTCGACGAATATCCTCGGCCTTGATCAGGTTAGTCGATTCCTCGAGACAGTTGTCCTCTATATTCCGAACGTGATTGTGGCGACGGTTATTCTCTTGATCGGTATTTTGGTTGCGAAGTTTTTGGAGAGCGCTGTCCGCGCGTCAGTGCGTGCGGCAGGTCTTGCCTCCGGTAACTTCCTCGGTTCGTTAACGAAGTGGGCAGTATTTACGTTCTCGCTCCTCATTGCATTAGTGCAATTGCGAGTTGCGGAAGATATTATCCGCATTGTCATTATCGGACTTGTGGCCGCAGTATCGCTTGCCATTGGCCTTTCTTTTGGTCTTGGCGGCGTAAAGCATGCGGAAGAGATGGTCGCGTCGCTCCGTAGGCGCATAGAAGACTAGCCGCATGGCTAGCAACAAAAAGCGCCCTAGTGGGCGCTTTTTGTTTACCGAACGGCGAGAGGCGTAGATGCAAGTTTTTTAAATATACCTGCGTGCACATGGGTGAGTTTCGTGCGTTCGGTGGGCGAAAACTTTTTGAGCACGAATGTTTTAATTGCTTCATCTTTTGCGCGGGAAGTTTGCGCATGTGCTTTGGTGACTGCGCGCGTCGCCGTGCCAACGCGTATGCGCCAGAATTTTTTCGTTTTAAGTGCGCGCATAACACTTTCAACACCCTTGTGACCCCCGGAGTTTTTATCAAAAGAAACCTTACCCCCACCAAAAGAGATATCAAGGTCATCGTGGGCAATGAGAATATGTCCTGGTTTGGCCTTGAGGCGCTCCACCATGGCTTTTATAGGCTTTCCGCTCTCGTTCATAAAGCATTCAGGAAGGAAGAAATGTGCTCTATAGCGAGCTGAACCAATAGTGATGGTTCCGGCGGCTTCTTCACCGTGCGTTCCGGGCTCCCACCCCGAGGCGCCTTCGTGCCTCGCGAGCCAGCGAACCCAAGATTCTCCTGCGTTATGGCGAGTTTGCGCGTACACATCTCCGGCGTTCCGTAGCCCGATAATAAGGAGTGTAGGAGTCATGCAAGAAAGTATACTGCCTTCTCGCGGCCTGTCTATCCTTTTCTGGGGCCCCAAAGCATGGTATACTTGCTTCGCATGAATGAACAACGTCCGCCTGTTTCCGGGCATGGTTTTACCGATGGCGTGGGCGGAGAGGTCCTCGCCTTTATTTGGGAGACCGCAAAGATCGTCTTGATCTCCCTTGCCATAATCGTTCCGATTAGGTATTATCTGGTCCAGCCGTTTTTTGTAAAGGGGGAGTCAATGCTCCCTAATTTCGAGAATAAAGACTACATTATCGTTGATAAGCTCTCCTATCGATTCGGGGTGCCTCGACGCGGTGATGTGGTTATTTTCCGGTATCCTCGAGATCCCCAAGAGTACTTCATAAAGCGCATCATTGCTCTTCCGGGAGAGACTATCCTCATCCATAAGGGACGGATCATTATTTATAATGGGCTTTTCCCAAATGGCGGTGAGCTTGATGAGTCGGCGTATCTACCTAAGGAACTTGAGACCCAGCTATGTTCTGTCCAAATGCCCTATCGGCTTGATCAAAACGAGTACTTCGTCATCGGAGATAATCGAGACCATAGCTCGGACTCGCGTTGCTGGGGGCCCGTTAATGAGTCGTTCTTATCTGGTCGTGCATGGTTGCGTCTCTGGCCACTAGATCAGTCATTCTTTATTAAAAGAATGACTCCATTCGTGGAACGCTTAACCGAACCACTTCGTTAGTTTTTCTGTATCTATATGACAAAACCTAAAAAGGCGAAATCCTACCAAGCGCCCCGGGGAATGCATGACATTCTTCCAGAAGATCAGAAATATTGGCGCTACCTCCAAAAGAAAGCCGAGTCACTCCTTGAGGACTACGGCTTTGACCGCATTGACACGCCTATCCTTGAAGACGTTGACGTATTCTTAAAGGGCGTTGGTGATGCGACGGACATTGTTTCAAAGGAGCTCTATACATTAAACACAAAGGGCGGAGACCACCTCGTGTTGCGCCCCGAGGGAACCGCATCAATCGCGCGAGCCTATATTGAGCATGGCATGCACGTACGGCCGCACCCCCTGAAGCTCTATTATTGGGGTGCGATGTTCCGCCACGACCAACCTCAACGCGGCCGCTACCGTCAGTTTTTCCAATTTGGGCTTGAGACCATTGGTGACGCGTCTGAAGCCGTTGACGCAGAGCTTATTTTTGTTGGGTGGCGCTTTTTGGAGAGCATCGGCTTAAAGGGCATTAATGTACAGATCAATACGATCGGTGATCAAAACTGCCGTCCCGCATATATACGCGCGCTTCGTGATTTCTATAAGGCGCGCACAAAGAAAATATGTGATTCATGTCGAGAGCGCATAAAGGAGAATGTGTTGCGCGTACTTGATTGTAAGGAGCCAGGTTGCCGGACAATCATGCAAGAAGCGCCGCAAATCATGGATTTCTTGGATGTTGATTGTAAAAACCACTTCCGTCGTGTTATGGAGTTTCTCGACGCGGCAGACGTACCGTACGTACTCAACCCGTATCTCGTGCGTGGTTTAGACTACTACACGCGCACGGTATTTGAATTCGTTCCAGAAGATCGCGCAGATGGTGCTCCAGTACTTAGTGTTGGTGGCGGTGGTCGCTATGATCGTCTTATAGAGCTTCTTGGCGGCTCAAAAACGCCGGCGTCTGGCTTGGCGCTTGGTCTCGATCGTATCGTGGCAGAACTAAAAGAGCGTGACATTAGTGTGCCTGACACCGTCGCAAAGCCAAAAGTATTTTTAGTGCAACTGGGAGATGCGGCAAAGCGTAAAAGCCTTCCTTTATTTGAAGAGATTCGTCGTGCCGGCATTCGCATTAAGTCTTCATTGGGACGCGATAGCGTAAAGGCGCAGTTGCGCATCGCGCATCGCCTAGAGGTGAAGTACGCACTCATCTTCGGCCAAAAAGAAGCACTTGATGGTACGGTGATTGCGCGCGAAATGGAGACGGGAGTGCAGGAGAATATCCCCCTAGAGAAGATCGTCGATGAGCTTAAAAAGCGCTTACGCGAATAAACGATGCAAGACATATTCTGCTCCATCGTCTCCGGAGAAGTGCCAGCTGAATTCGTATTTCGCGACGAAAGCGTCGTTGTGTTCAAAGACATTCACCCGCAGGCCCCCGTGCACTTACTAGTGGTACCTGTGCAGCATGTAGATGGCGTTGGCGATGCGGACAATGGGACACTTGGCACTCTCATAAGCGTTGCCCATCGTGTTGCGCGCGAGCAAGGATTGGTTGACGGTTACCGCCTTATCGTGAACGATGGGAAGCACGGCGGTAAAATAGTACCCCATCTCCACATCCATGTGCTTGGTGGCAAACCCCTTGGACTCAAGATAGTTCAAGATACTGAAGCCGTGTGATGCAAGCGATGGGCCACTCCCTGTGACTCATCGCTTGCGGCACACGTCGCAGGCAAGAAAGGAGGTCTTCTATGGTTGATGTTAAATGAAAACCAAACGAAAGCACGGGCAGCCTTCTGCGCCGCTTTTCTCGTTTTGTGCAGGTAAGCGGTGTTGTAGTGAAGGCGAAGCAGTCCCAATTTCGTCCAAAGAAACAGAACGTACGTCGCATGAAAAATAGCGCCATTATGGGCGTGCATTTGAGTACGCTTCGAAAGCGTCTTGAAAAAATGGGCGTGTATTCAGATGAGCGATTTGAGGAAGAGAAGCGTAAGCTCAAGCAAACAATCAAGTTGTAATGAGTGCCAGGCGCGCCATCTGGCGCGCCGCGCGCTTTCTATGAGATATGAGTATCACCGAACAGGTGCTAAAGGATGAGTTGAAGGCGGCCATGAAGGCAGGCGACACGGTGCGCCGTTCAGTTATCGGACTCATTATGTCCGTTGCAAAAAATCGCTCCATCGAAAAGCGCATGAAGCTTGTAAAGGGTGGTGCAACCTCCGAAGCGGCTGACGCAGAAAGCGCTCTTTCAAGCGAAGAGCTTATGGATGTTATCGCAAGCGAAGCAAAAAAGCGGCGCGAATCAATCGCGACCTACGAGCAGGCGAACCGTCTCGAGCTCGCTCAAGCTGAAAAAGATGAACTTGGCGTACTTATTGCATTCTTGCCAGAGCAGATGAGTGATGATGAGCTTCGTGCTATCGTTGCAGAAGTTGTGAGCGCGGCTGGTGCTGTATCCGCACGTGATCAGGGTAAAATTATCGGGCAAGTTGTTGTACGTACGAAGGGTCGCGCAGATGGATCTCGAGTGAGCGCGCTCGTACGCGAGGCGTTGTCGTAATATTTCATGAAGCCGCGTATTGATCTAGTCTTTCGTAATGAGGCGCGAGTAGAGGGTTTTTCAGCTGCTTTCTTTCAGTCGCTCATTGAGCAGACACTGAAAGCCTCCGGCATCTCGGGGATCCGTGGCGTAAGTGTGAGTCTTGTCTCACAATCACGCATTCGCTCCCTGAATAAAGAGCATCGCGGAGTTGATAGGGTGACAGATGTCCTCTCGTTTCCTCTAGGCGATGGACCGGAAAATGCGTATACTACACCTGTACTCGGAGACCTCTTCATGTGTGTCGCGTATATTCGAGTTGCCGCAAGAGCAAAAGGTGTTTCAGTGCGAGACATGCTTGCATGGGCAACTATCCACGGCACGCTCCATTTACTTGGATATGACCACGAGCGATCAAGCCGAGAAGCAGAGATAATGGAGGCTCTCGAAGAAGGAATTATTGCCGCATTGTAATGACTAAGCAACCAACCATCACAGGAATTGACGTAGGGAATGCCAACATAAAAGTGGTGGTTGCAACAATCGATCCAGAAACGTTTCGTCCTGTGGTGATTGGCGCTGGCCTCACTCCGTCGCATGGTATGCGAAAGGGTATGGTGACGGACATGGAGGAGATTATTCAGAGCGTGCGCGCCGCGGCGCAACAAGCGCATGCAACGGCCCAGACATCTATTCGAAGGGCATTTTTATCAGTGAGTGGTATGCATATGCGGACACAGGTTTCGCGTGGCGTTATCGCAGTTTCGCGCGCCGACAACGAAATTTCTCAACACGACATTGATCGCGTGATTCAAGCGGCGTCTGTTATTAGTTTGCCGCCGAACCGAGAGATTGTGCATGTGATTCCTCGCACGTTTATTGTTGATGGCACGGAGCACGTCAAAAACCCTCTTGGTATGAAGGGCGTGCGCCTTGAAGCAGAGGTGCTCATTGTTGAGGGCATGGCTCCACATATTCGTAATGTAGTGAAATGTATCAATGAAGCAGGTATCGAAGTGGCTGGATTGGTATACGCACCGCTTGCCGCATCGCTCGGCGCTCTTGATAAGAACCAAAAAGAATACGGCGTTGTGCACCTCGACATTGGTGGAGGCACCTCAAGTCTGGCGGTTTTTGAAGAATCTGATCTCATCCATACGGCACTTTTTCCTGTTGGATCGCGGCATATCACGAATGATGTCGCCATCGCACTACGTACTTCTATGGACATTGCCGAGCGCATCAAGCTTGAGCATGGTTCCACGTCTGATGCCATAGATCTGCGAAAGAAGGACGAAATTGATCTTTCTGAACTTATACAAGATGAGCCACGTATGCTTCCGCGCAAGCAACTCGCGCGTGTTATTGACGCCCGTGCGCATGAGGTGCTCGACATGACGGCTGCTGAACTTAAGAAGATCTCCCGCGAAGGGAATCTCCCTGCTGGTGTGGTGCTCTCGGGCGGCGGCGTGCATTTGCCGGGTTTTGCAGCACTCGCGAAAGAGAAGCTACGTCTTCCCGTGCGTATAGCCCGCTCTCCGCACGTTGACGGTATGCCCGAAGTCGTCGCCGACCCAACATTCGCGGTTGCTATTGGCTTGGTGATGTGGGGCCTCGATGCAGAATACGGCTCCGGCAGAACGCGTTCAAACGCATTAGGTGGAGATGGAACCGGGTTAGGGAGCCGCGCGATTCGTTGGATCAAAAATTTCCTCCCATAACCCTATCCACAGGGTTATCCACAGCAAAAACGAGCTTCCTTGCGCCCGTTTTTCTTTTGTGATAAGACGCACCTACGCTTTTAAGGCGATCTCGTTGCCATAGCTATGCCACAAGTTAAACCTCAATTTGAAACTTTTGCTCGCATTAAAGTATGTGGCGTTGGCGGCTCTGGTGGTAATGCTCTCGCGCGCATGATCGAGGCTCGCATTCACGGTGTTGAGTTTATTGCCATCAATACTGACGCGCAGGCTCTCCATAACTCGAATGCGCCGGTAAAAATTCATATCGGAAAAAGTCTTACCAAGGGCCTCGGCGCTGGAATGAATCCGAATGTAGGTCGAGAGGCGGCTGAACAAACACGCGAAGACATCCTCACGGCACTCAAGGGCGCAGACATGGTCTTCATTGCGTGTGGTCTTGGCGGCGGGACGGGCTCTGGTGCATCCCCAGTTATCGCAGACATGGCGCGTGAAGTTGGTGCGCTCACTGTCGGTGTCGTGACAAAGCCATTTAGTTTTGAAGGTGCACAGCGCATGCGCATTGCTGAAGAGGCGCTACAAACGCTTCGCGAGCGCGTTGATGCAATTATCGTCATCCCAAACGACAGGCTCCTTTCTATTATTGATCGCAAGACGCCCCTCCTTGAATCATTCGCTATCGTTGATGACGTCCTCCGCCAAGGCGTGCAGGGCATCTCTGACCTTATTACTATTCCCGGCCTTATCAACGTAGACTTTGCAGATGTGAAGGCGGTTATGTCGAGCTCTGGTTCCGCGCTCATGGGCATTGGCCGCGCGAGTGGAGAAGAGCGTGCGCTCGAAGCGGCACGTCAAGCAATCAACTCGCCCCTGCTGGAGCTCTCCATCGATGGTGCGCGTGGCGTCCTCTTTAATGTCACTGGCGGCGATGATATGACGATGGCAGAAATTTCCGAAGCGGCACGTGTTATTACGGAGCACATCGACACTGATGCAAAAGTTATTTTCGGCGCAGTGGTGAGTGACAATCTGAAAAAGGGCGAGATGAAGATCACGGTAGTCGCTACGGGTTTCGTGAACGGTGGGATCGGCCCTATGCCACAACGTCAAATGACAGGAGATGGACTCTTCGATATTCTCAAGAAGCCAGAATCTGTATCCACGTCATCACAAACGCCCTTGAATGGCTCTCAGCCATCAGGCGCGAAAGACCCAGTGAAAGAATTTATCGACTCTTCCGTAGAAGACGATAGCCAGTTTGACATTCCGGCGTTTATCCGTCGAAAGATGCAAAAATAGTCTTGCGCACATCGATAAAGTGATATAGAACAAGCCCTCGCATCTCGTGAAGGCTTGTTTTGTCTTGTGTTTTTGAGTGCTTGCATTATCAACAGTGCAGATGAGTGCGCACTATGGTTCAATAGGGGCAGGATTTGTTCTCGGGAGTTTCTATGTAGCGATGCTCGCACCGTGTCTGTGCGAGCGGTTCCGTCATAGGCTCTCGTTTTGTCTATGACTGTACCGTATATACATACTCCATTGCCTTCTTCGGAACGGCAGCGGGGCAATGGCCACACTGCCGACGGAGCAAGTGGTTCGGCAATGCCAGTAAGCACTTCAAGTGGACTCTCTTGGGAGCGTCGTTTTGGCGTTGGGCATCCATATGACGCAATTACGTGGGAGCGCCGCACCGCAAAAATTACAAAGGGCGATGGTACGATAGTTTTCGAACAGCGTGATGTTGAAGTGCCCGCATTTTGGACCCAGACGGCAACAGATATTGTTGCGTCAAAATATTTTCGCGGGAAGAAGAATACGCCCCAGCGAGAAGCGAGCGTGAAACAGATGATCGATCGCGTCGCAAAGACGATCGGCGCGTGGGGCTTGCAAGGTGGTTACTTCGCCACACCGCTTGATGCTCAAAATTTTACCTTTGATCTCACCTATTTGTTGGTGAATCAATATTTTTCTTTTAATAGTCCTGTGTGGTTCAATGTGGGCTCTTCCGATCACCCGCAATGCTCTGCGTGTTTTATCTTGGCGGTTGAAGACACAATGCCATCTATTCTCGAATGGTATCGAGAAGAGGGTCTAATCTTTAAGCATGGTTCTGGGTCGGGGCTTAATCTTTCCGGACTGCGCTCATCAAAAGAGCAACTCTCTAAGGGCGGATACTCGTCGGGACCCGTTTCGTTTATGAAGGGTGCGGATGGTGTGGCGAATACTATTAAATCCGGTGGTGCTACGCGCCGCGCCGCAAAGATGGTAGTACTCAATGTCGATCACCCAGATCTTAAAGACTTCATTTATGCCAAAAAGCATATTGAAGATATGACGAGTGTTCTCGTGGCAAATGGCTTCGCAAATAGTCTCGACGGGGATTTATTCAGTCCATATACCCTTCTGCCATATCAGAATGCGAACAATTCAGTACGCGTCTCTGATGCATTTATGCAGGCCGTGGAGACCGATGGCCCGTGGGAGTTTAAGGCGGTGACTACTGGTGAAACAATTGAACAGGTTCGCGCGCGCGAAGTCATGGATTGGATCGCTGATGCCGCGTGGCACAGTGCCGATCCAGGCATGCAATACGATACAACGATTAATCGTTGGCACACGTGTCCGAATACGGGACCAATCACCGCATCAAATCCATGCAGTGAATACATGCATATTGATAACTCGGCATGTAACCTTGCATCTTTGAACTTACTCAAGTATGCACGTGCGGACGGCATGTTTGAGGCAGATTTCTTCAGAAAATCAGTCGATACTGTTATTCTCGCACAAGAAATTATCGTTGGCTTCTCCTCGTATCCCACTGAAAAGATCGGAAAGAATGCAATCGACTATCGTCAGCTTGGACTGGGTTACGCGAACCTCGGTGCATTGCTGATGGTGCTTGGTTCACCATATGACTCAGACGAAGGTCGTACACTCGCAGGGCACATTACCTCACTGATGTGTGGTGAGGCATATCGCATGTCGGCAGATATCGCATCGCGCATGGGGCCGTTTGCTGGCTATACAAAGAATCGTGAACCAATGCTCCGTGTGTTAGACATGCACCGTGCCGCCGCAGAAGATCTTTATCGCGTTGCACAAGATACGGGCGCAACCGATATGGGATTAGCACATGCATCGCGTATGGTGTGGCATGAAGCATGCGAACTTGCAGAGCAGTATGGCGTGCGCAATGCGCAAGTTACCGTACTTGCACCAACGGGAACCATCGCGTTCATGATGGATTGTGATACAACGGGCGTTGAACCAGATCTTGCGCTGGTGAAATATAAGAAGCTGGTTGGTGGGGGCATCCTCAAGTTGGTTAACAATCAGGTGCCCGCAGCACTTACAAAGCTTGGGTATGGCGAGTCTGATATCCAAGACATCATTGCGTATCTCATGGAGAGAGATACTATCGAAGGCGCTCCACACCTGCGCCCTGAACATCTGGCGGTCTTTGACTGTTCATTCAAAGCGCAACAGGGAACTCGCAGTATCAGTTATATGGGCCACTTGCGTATGATGTCTGCGGCCCAGCCATTTATCTCTGGCGCTATTTCAAAGACAGTAAATCTTCCTCATGATGCGACGGTTGCCGATGTGCGCGATGCATATATCCAGGCATGGAAATTGGGGTTGAAGGCTATTGCGATCTATCGCGACGGCTCAAAGGGCGTGCAACCGCTGAACACAAGTAAGGAGGATAAGAAAGATCCCGCTGGTGATGTCATGGCAGCCGGGGCATATCGTCGCGAACGACTTCCTAATGAGCGTCCATCGGTGACGCACCGCTTTTCGGTTGCTGGTCACGAAGGATATCTTATTGTTGGGCTTTACCCAGAATCACGCATGCCGGGTGAGGTATTTATCTCGATTGCAAAAGAGGGAAGCACTGTATCTGGTCTCTTGAACACCATTGCCATTCTTATCTCTGTCGCTCTGCAGTCTGGTGTGCCGCTCGTATCTTTGGTACGCAAGTTTAAGGATATGGCGTTTACTCCAGCGGGATTTACCGAGAACGAAGCCATCCCTACAGCAAAATCGATTACTGACTACGTATTCCGCTACATGGGTTTGAAATTTTTGCCACCAGAAGAGAGGGAATCAATTTTCGGTCCGAGCTTCGATCATATTACGCCTGTGCACGCTCCGCTTGCGGAAGCTATGGAGGGTGGCCAAGCGCCACTTCCCATCCCCGCGAGCACCGAACGCGTGGTAAATCGTCTTGCGGCACAGACAAGCGTCGACGCGCCTGTCTGTCAGTGCGGCACGCTTATGATAAGGGCTGGCTCATGCTACTCGTGCCCTAATTGCTTTGCAACGACTGGAGTGTGTAACTAGATCGGAGTGAATCGGACAGCGGGCGAAAGCCCGCTTTTCGATTCTCAAAAGACGCGCTACACTTGTGCATGCATTCTTCCGTCTGGCTTTCTTTTCTCGGCCTTAGCTTCTTAGGTGGTGTCGCTCTGGTATCTTTTATCCCTGTAGTTTCTGCGGCGTTGCTCTGGGTTATCCTTCTCGGCACAGTGATACTGTGCGTTTCGGTATGGCGAGGAACGTTTGGTGATTCGCGCGAAGGTGTGCGTAGACGTCTTATAGGTGTGCTTATTGGTCTTTGTACGCTGGCATTCGCATGCGGCATGTGGCGTTTTGACGCGGTCGCGACTCTTTACTCACGCCTCGCCGTATTTGCGGATCGTCGCGCGGGAGATGCGCCGGTTTCTTTTCTGTTTCACGGATTTGTTGATGGCGCATTCGTATCGCGCGGGAATGACGGCGCATTTCCCTTTTACATAACTGCAGCACAAGCAGGTGATCGCATTGTTGCCATTCGCGAGCGAGTGCTTGTAGAGACGGGACCGCTTCCCGCATACACGCCCGGTACGCGTATGCAGATTGATGGGAACGTGGCTCTCGCTGGAGAGCGAGACACGTGGCTTCTGCGCGATGGTATTCGTATAAAGCTTCGTGCAACGCAGATACAAGAATATGCTCACGAACCTTATGAAATCAGTCTTATGCAGAGGGTTCGGATGCACTCATTGCGATTAGTGATTGGTGTGCGGTCTCTCTTTGAGCGCGCTATACGCGCAAGCGTTCCCGAGCCCGCAAGCGCGCTTATTGAGGGCGTGCTATTGGGGACTCGGCAATTCCTTCCCGATGCTATTCGTGAAGCGTTTCGCATTACGGGGATGACTCATATTCTCGCGGTATCTGGGTATAATATTTCGGTGGTGGGCGCTGGAGTACTCGCGCTTTTATTACGGTGGATCCGTCGGCGCCAGGCTTTCTGGGCTACCCTTGCAGTGCTTGTGCTATTCACGCTTATGACAGGAGCCTCTGCGTCGGTGGTGCGTGCGGCAATTATGGGCGGCCTTCTCTTTTTTGCGCAAAGCTACGGACGACTGCCATATCTTACAAATGCGCTTATCCTTGCCGCGTGTGCCATGGTGTTCGTGCAACCGTTTGTGCTGCGCTATGACGTCGGGTTCCAGCTTTCTTTCCTTGCGGTTATTGGTCTGTCGTGGGGTGCACCCCTTATCGCGCGATCACTCGAGAGGACGCGTGTGCCACCGATCATTCATGAACCACTTGCGGCAACGCTTGCCGCGCAAATCGCGGTCCTCCCAGTTATTCTGGTAGTGTTCGGCTCTCTCTCTATTGCTGCGCCCCTCGCGAATATCCTTACGGTGCCCGTAGTGCCTCTGGTTATGGCGGCAGGGTTTGTCGCAGGTATGCTCGCCATTATTATCCCTCCGCTAGCACCTCTGGTTGGCATCCCGGCGTGGGTAGGTGCCTCGTACATCCTCTGGGTCGTTGAGCGCATTTCCAGTCTTCCTGGGGCATCTGTGGGCGTTTCGTTGCCATGGTGGGGCGGTCTCTTACTCGCCATAGGTATATGGGGAGCGTGGAAGTATCTTTCTCGTTCATATGCAACAATGGCTTCGTCGTGAATGGGCGCGAGTCGCCCTCCTGTGCGTGCTCGCCATTCTCTGTCTTTTAGTTGCTCAAGCGCCATATGAGCACTCGGGGCGCCTTGTAGTATCTCTCTTGAATGTGGGGCAAGGAGAGTCTCTTTTTATTCAAACGCCTAGTGGCCGCCAAGTGCTCATCGATGGTGGGCCCGATGCATCAGTGCTTGAAGAGCTTGGCGTTGTCATGCCCCTTGGTGATAGAACCATTGACCTTGTAGTGCTCACGCATGCGCACAGTGATCACGTCTCGGGGCTGGTGCATGTACTCGATCGATATGCGGCTTCTGGTATTCTCGAAACGGGCGCACCGTATACGACGAAGGTATATAGTGCTTGGCGCGACGCTGTGGCGAATGAGGGAGTCACAACTATTCAGGCGCTTCCCGGGCGACGCATCACATTAGACAAAGATACAACACTGACGGTGATTGCGCCGAATTCCGCTCGTGCGATTGCAGAGAAGAACCCCAATAACGCATCAGTCGTGCTCATGCTCCAACATGGCGCTGTCCGCATGCTTCTGACAGGCGATATGGAAGCTCCTGTGGAACAGCGCTTGCTCTCACAAGGAGCTGATGTTGATGCTGATATTTTAAAAGTGGGGCATCAAGGATCTCGCACATCAACAACGCTGCCCTTCTTAATGCAGGTTTCCCCTCGTATTGGGGTGATGAGCGTCGGAGCGGGCAATACGTATGGGCATCCTCATCGTGTGGTGACGGAGCGTCTTGCGAACCTTGGCATTCCATACTATCGTACAGATGTAGATGGACGAATAACTATTGAAAGCGACGGCACCTCGTTTGCGGTGCGGGCGCACAAGTAAGACTCATGCATACTGAAAACGGATTAGAACGAACGCTGGTACTCTTAAAGCCCGACGCACTCGATCGCGGCATTGTCGGTGAGGTCATGACTCGCTTTGAGCGCGTTGGCTTGAAAATGGTTGGTCTCAAAATGCTCGTGTCTGAAAAGGACACCGCAGAGAAACACTACACCGAAGATCTCGCACGTCGACGCGGGGAAGCAATCCGCAACCTCATGATCAGTATGCTCACCTCTGGGCCCATTATTGCGCTTGCGCTTGAAGGCGTTGATGCAGTCGAGGTGGTGCGTAAGATGACCGGCGCCACCGAACCGAAGACAGCAGCCCCCGGAACAATCCGTGGTGACTATACTCACGTAAGTTACCGGTATGCTGACGCAAAAGGCATTGGTATCTTTAATCTCATCCACGCGTCTGATTCTCCAGAGAATGCGCAAACAGAGCTAGGCGTGTGGTTTAAGCCAGAAGAACTGGTATCCCATAAGCCGGGATACACGAAAATGACCCTGCGAGAAGATTAGTTGCACAGGTTACTCGGTAGGGTATACTAAGGGTACCCTTTCGGGATTTGTAAAAGCCTTACCGTATTTAATGCACAGGGAGTCTTATCTGGGTTTCGACCCAATTCGAGAGTGCCGGTGAGCGAGCAATCGTTCCGACGTCCTCTCATGCGGACACCCACCAAAGCCTT
This sequence comes from Patescibacteria group bacterium, assembly GCA_038064455.1. Classification (GTDB taxonomy): domain Bacteria; phylum Patescibacteriota; class Minisyncoccia; order 2-02-FULL-40-12; family GWA2-44-9. Next base: position 32,147 of record JBBTTB010000010.1, read on the forward strand.
AAGGTAAAGCGCTTTTACAGATTGCGGGAGGGCCAGAGCGCCGCTTTTCAAAGCGGCGTTGTGTTTTACAAAACAAGAGTGTAGTATTTCGCGCAACAAAGGAGGCGGAGATGGGAGCGAGTGAAGAGAGCAACGCGGCTGCACTGGGCGAGGCCGTGCAGCAGGAGTATCTGCGAGGCACGCGGGCATATCAGCTGGCGCGGCGTGAAGAGCTGACGCTCGTTGCGATGGCGATCTCGTGGGCCGCGGATCGTTTCGGAGAAAATGAGGATGTGGCGCTCATGCATCGCCGCCTCGAGGCTCTCTGGGTGATCGTCTCGCAGTGCTCCGTGACTGGAGCTGCGATCCCCGGCGATCTCGTGACTCTCATCCAGAGCAGAGGTGCCGAGCGAGTCGGCTAAGCCCAAGGGGGAGGTTCTGTAGAGCCTCCCCCTATTCTTTTTATGTTTTCGTTGGTACGCTGTATGCGGTTATGCGGGCCGTCGTATAATGGTAGTACGCGTGGCTGGGGGTCATGCAGCCGGGGTTCGATTCCCCGCGGCCCGACTTATGAAATAAAACAAAGCACCAAATGGTGCTTTGTTTTATTTTTATGATATGGCGCCGTGGGAAATCGAAGGGCGGAGCGATGTGGCGAGTAGCAACGAGCCACCGCGAGCCCCGGCTCGAAGCACGCGTTGAGCGGCGGCGAAACGCGACGCAAAGAGGATTCCCCGCGGCCCGACTTTATCCATAAAACCAAAAGAGGCCTTTCGGCCTCTTTTGGTTACGAGTATATGTCTTAGGCTACTGCTCCTTTTGCGAGTGTCTTGATACAGTCGGTGCAGATCTTCATGCGTTTGCCGGCTACCTGGGCCCATTGGAGGTTCGGATAGCGACGAGAGCGGCTGGTCGGATTGTAGTGACCGCGCAAAAGCTTACGGGTGGTGACCATAACCGATCGCTTTGCACAGGTTGGACAGCGTGTTGCCATAGAGATTTGAAAGCGTCCTTGGGGGACGCGAAGTACGTGGACAGGATAGCAGAACATTGGTAGGCTGGTCAAGAGATATGCCCGACAGCTTCTTTCTTGGTGCCATTTCTATCGCAATGCTCGTGATGTCCGTTGTCGCGCATGAATATGCGCATGGCGCTGTTGCTGATGCCCTTGGAGATCCGACCGCGCGACTTTCTGGGCGCCTTACCCTCAATCCTTTAAAGCACCTCGACCCATTTGGTTCCGTCATTCTCCCATTCCTGTTAGTGGTGAGTGGCCTACCAGCCTTTGGGTATGCTCGTCCGGTGCCTTATGACCCGCTACTCCTTTCAGATAGGCGTAGGGGGTCAGCGATGGTAGCGTTTGCTGGGCCAGCAACGAATATTGTTCTTTCCCTCCTATGCGCCTTAGCGCTCCGTGTCGGGATTGTTTCCATAGAGACCGTGCCCGGAGTCCTTGTGGCAAGTGCTGGATTCATCAATGCCATTCTTGCCCTGTTTAACCTTATCCCAATACCCCCACTCGATGGCCATTGGATCGTGGGAACATTGGGTGGTGTAACTGGCGCCCGTCTTATGGCTGCTGCGCGGAGCATGCAGCTCCCGCTTCTTTTAGTGGCCCTTGTCCTCGTGGTACCCATCCTTGGCGATGTGGCGTACATGATCTTTTCGGCTCTCGCAGGGATTTGACGGTCATTTCTGTTTCTGCTACGATGCACACCGCACGTTGTGCGCCCTTTCTTGCGCACGACGCTCACTGGCTCATGCCGACACTGAATCAATTATTGAAAAAGCCGCGCGTCGTCGTTCGCGCAAAAACAAAAGCACCAGCAATGGTGTTTGGTTTGAACACGCTCAAGAACCGTCCTATCCGCTACCCGGCCCCGTTTAAGCGTGGCGTATGCGTAAAGGTTACCACGATGACCCCAAAGAAACCAAACTCCGCTATTCGTAAGATCGCTCGCGTCCGCCTTTCTAACGGTATGGAAGTAACCGCATATATTCCGGGCATTGGCCACAACCTCCAAGAGCACTCTGTGGTCATGATTCGCGGCGGTCGCGTGAAAGACTTGCCAGGCGTTCGCTATCACATCGTTCGCGGTGTGTTGGATGCAGCTGGCGTAGATGGTCGCAAGCAAGAGCGTTCTAAGTATGGCGTAAAACGTCCAAAGTAATCCCACTATCCTATGCGTCGTCCTATCAAAAAGCGTCCGATTGTAGATCCAGATTCTGTATATTCCAGCGCACTTGTTGCGCGTATTATCAATTCCGTCATGAAAGACGGAAAGAAGTCCATCGCACAGCGTACGGTGTACACTGCGTTGACCGACCTTGAAAAGCGCTCTGAAAAGCCCGCGCTTGAGGCTCTTGAGCTCGCGGTACAGAACGTTGCTCCTAATGTACAACTTAAATCTCGCCGCGTTGGTGGTGCAAACTATCAGGTGCCGGTAGAGGTGAGTCCAGCTCGCCGTCTCGCACTGGCGATCCGTTGGATTGTTGGCTCTGCGCGTTCACAGAAGGGAAAGCCGATGAACGTAAAACTCGCCGACGAACTCTTTGCCGCATTCCAGAACACTGGTTCCGCAGTGAAGAAGCGTGCCGACATGCACCGCATGGCGGAAGCAAACAAGGCATTCGCACATTTGGCATGGTAATGATGATGTGAGTACTCGCGGAGCGACCACCCTATGTTGGTCGCTCCTGCGCTCTACTCGCCGCGTGTATGGCTGATTATCCTATTGAGAAAATCCGTAACTTCGGTGTGATCGCACACATTGATGCTGGTAAGACGACAACGTCTGAACGCATTCTTTTCTATACAGGCATGAGCCATAAAATTGGCGAAGTGCATGAAGGTGATACTGTTATGGATTGGATGGAGCAGGAGCGTGAGCGTGGTATTACCATCACCGCTGCTGCAACAACCGCATATTGGACTCCTACCGATGCGGCAGGCGATGCGAGCCAAAAGGTTCGTATGAACATCATTGATACGCCGGGCCACATCGACTTCACCATTGAAGTGAAGCGTTCTTTGCGCGTGCTTGATGGCGCAGTCGTAGTATTCGACGGTGTCGCCGGCGTAGAGCCACAGTCAGAAACAAACTGGCGCTATGCTGATGATTACAAGGTGCCCCGCATCTGTTTTATTAATAAGCTCGATCGTCTCGGCGCATCGTTTGAGCGCTCTTACCTCTCCATTCTTGATCGTCTTTCCCCATATGCGGTGAAGGTGCAGATTCCTGATGGTCACGAAGATCAATTTAATGGCATTGTTGATCTTATGACGATGGAATACGTTTCGTTTGAGGGTGAGCGTGGCGAAAAAATCGTTAAGGGTGAGATCCCCGCACATCTTAAAGAGGCTGCGGAAAAAGAGCGAGCAGTGATGATTGAGCGTATTGTGGAGCATGAAGATGCCGCAATGAGCGAGTATCTCGAGGGTAAAGAAATTTCTCTTCCACGCTTGCGCGGAATTCTTCGCAAGGCTGTTATTGAGAATAAAATTTTCCCAGTATATTGCGGCTCTGCGTTGAAGAATAAGGGCGTGCAGTTGGTACTTGATGCAGTGGCATACTACCTTCCATCGCCAGTTGATATCGCTGACACGAATGCAAAAGATGCGAAAACAGGCGAAGACACTACCGTAAAGCACGATGACAATGCACCATTTACAGCGCTTGCATTTAAAACAGCAACAGATCCATTCGTCGGGTCTCTTACGTTCTTCCGCGTATATTCTGGTAAGTTAGCCGCGGGTTCTTACGTCTTAAATACTCGCTCCGGAAATCAAGAGCGCATTAGTCGCATTGTCCGTCTTCACGCAGATCAGCGCGAAGAAATTAAAGAAATCTTTGCAGGAAATATTGCCGCAACGGTTGGCTTAAAAGACACCAAGACGGGTGACACACTCTGTGACCCAGCAACGCCGATGTTCTTAGAGGGTATCGATATTCCAGAGCCAGTGATCTCTCTGCGCATTGAGCCGAAAACAAAGGCCGATCAAGAAAAAATGGGCTTGGCGCTCAAAAAGCTTTCTGATGAAGATCCTACCTTCCGCATCCGCAGTGATGAAGAAACAGGTGAGATGATCATTGCAGGCATGGGTGAGCTCCACCTTGAAATTCTCGTAGATCGCATGAAGCGTGAGTTTAGTGTTGAGGCAAACGTCGGCCGCCCACAGGTTGCCTATAAAGAAGCTATCACCGATAAGGCGCAAGCAGAAGGCAGGTACATTAAACAATCAGGTGGTCGCGGTCAGTATGGGCATTGTTGGCTGCGCATTGAGCCGCTTGAGCGAGGTGAAGGGTTTACATTTAAAAATGCCATCAAAGGTGGAGCCATCCCACAGGAATTTATTCCAGCTATCGAAAAAGGTGTACGCGAAGCGCTCGATAAAGGTGTCATCGCAGGATTCCCACTCGTCGATTTGAAGGTCGAAGTCTACGATGGCTCCTACCACGATGTCGACTCTTCTGAAATCGCTTTCAAAATTGCCGGCGCTATGGCGTTGCAAGAAGCGGTGCGTCGTGCAAAGCCTGTTGTTCTCGAACCAGTTATGAACGTGGAGGTCATTGTTCCTGATAACTTTTTAGGTTCCACAACGGGCGACCTCGCGAGTCGTCGTGGCCAGATTGTAGAGGTTACCGATCGCGGAACGCTCGGCTTAAAGGTTATTCATGCCCACGTGCCGCTCTCTGAAATGTTCGGATACGCAACATCTATTCGATCCTTCTCCGAAGGTCGCGGAACGTTCACGATGGAATTCAGCCACTACGAACCGGTTCCAGCGAATATTGCGACCCAGATCGCCGCAGGAAAGAAATAAAAACGTGATGTCCAACCGCAAGAGCGCCCCACGTGGGGCGCTCTTGCTTTTTTTAACCGGTGCGGTAGAAGGAATGTATTATGCTTGATATGCGTGAACTCAAGCCGCTCTTGCGGCAAAGCGGATCCATTGTGGTGGTAGAGGATGGCCAACCATCTGTGGTGATTGTTGATTACGGAGTGTACCGTGGCCTTGTCCGCGCCCCTGCGGAAGACGCCACAAGCCAAAACGCTACACCTGCGCCAGCGGCGCCAAGCGTAGCTGATGCAGAGTTTGTAGAGCGTCTCAATAAAGAGATTTTAGCTCTCAAAAACCAGATTGAATCAGAAGAGCGAGCCTTGGTGGGGGTTGAAAACGAATAGGCATTGACTTTCGTTTACTGTTTGCTAGAATAGTCGGTACGCGTTTTATATTGAACAGCGCGGTACCGTGGTGGTTACTACACGAACGGCTTTCGAGCGGGTTTCGCGTCGTGTCCCTCACGAGCATCGCCTCGTCACAACCTTAAGCATATGGCAGACACAAAGTTTGAGCGGACAAAGCCGCACTTGAATATCGGAACGATCGGACACGTGGACCACGGGAAGACAACCCTGACTGCGTCTATTTTGCATGTGTTAGACATGCATAAGGGCGAAGGCTACGGTGCTCGCGTTGAAGGTGTTGATGGTATCGACAATGCTCCAGAAGAAAAAGCACGTGGTATCACCATCTCTCTCCACCACTCTGAATACTGGACCCCGAAGCGTCACTACGCACACATCGACGCTCCTGGTCACGCAGACTACATTAAGAACATGATCACGGGTGCCGCCCAGATGGACGGCGCAATCCTCGTGGTGGCCGCAACTGATGGCGCAATGCCTCAAACTCGCGAGCACATTCTCTTGGCACGCCAAGTTGGTGTCCCTTCCATTATTGTCTTCTTGAACAAGGTAGACATGGTTGAGGACCAAGAAATGCTTGATCTCGTCGAAGCAGAACTCAAAGAGCTCTTGGCGAAGTATGGCTACACTGATTCTCCAATCATCCGTGGTTCTGGCTTGAAAGCACTCGAATCAAAGGATGTAAGCGATCAATACGCTCAAGCAGTGAAGAAGCTCATCGACACCTGCGATGAATACATTGTCGAGCCAACACGTGAGTTGGACAAGCCATTCCTCATGCCCGTCGAAGACGTATTCACCATTGAAGGCCGTGGCACTGTCGTTACCGGTCGTATCGAGCGTGGCCAAGTGAAGGTCAACGATGAAATTGAAATCATTGGTATCCGCCCAACCGCAAAGACGGTCATCACTGGTATCGAAATGTTTAACAAGTCGCTTGACGCTGGTATGGCGGGCGACAACGCTGGGCTCTTGCTCCGCGGTTTGAAGAAGGAAGATGTGGAACGTGGTCAGGTGCTTGCAAAGGCGGGTTCTATCACACCACACACCGAATTCGAGGCAGAAATCTATGTTCTCACGAAGGAAGAAGGCGGCCGTCACACTCCATTCATGAAGGGCTACAAGCCTCAATTCTACTTCCGCACGACCGATGTAACCGGTGAAGCATTCTTGCCAGAGGGATCAGAAATGGTCATGCCTGGAGACACTGTGAATCTTCGTGTGAAGTTAATCGTACCGATCGCCATGGAAGAAAAGCAGCGCTTCGCTATTCGCGAAGGCGGCAAGACCGTGGGTGCCGGTGCTGTAACAAAGATTATCGCCTAACCGTTATATCATCCCCGTCGCCGATGGCGGCGGGGATACACCGCTCTTTCTCAACACCATGATGGCTAAAAAGACACAAGACGTAGCCCAGCGCATTCGCATCAAACTGCGCGCGTATGACACAAAGATTATCGACCGCTCTGCAAAGCAGATTGTCGAGACGATTGAGCGTTACGGCGGAACCCTTACGGGCCCAGTGCCACTGCCAACCGAAATCAAAAAGCTCACCGTGAATCGTTCATCCTTTACGGATAAAGATTCTCGAGAGCAATTTGAGATGCGGATTCATAAGCGCTTGATCGAGATCGCAAATCCGAATCCAAAGATCATCGAGGCACTCACGAACTTGAGTATGCCTGCGGGGGTTGATATTGAGATCAAAATGGTGTAAAAGGTATAGGCATTGTTACTTTCCTCTCCTCATCGTTCTGCGGTGGCGAGAGATAAAGCAATAATCCGGCTCGTGGGGCATTCTGTGTGCTCCTACGACAGAGCAGGCGTGTCCTTCATGGTTCCCGCTGTTCGCGGGTTTTTGTTTGCAAAATGGCGAAATTCATTCTTGGCACAAAAGAGAGCATGACCCAGATCTTCCGCGAAGACGGCGTTGTCATTCCTGTCACAGTGCTTTCCGTTCGCCCGAACGTTGTTTTGCAACTCAAAAACAAAGAGCGCGACGGATACATCGCAGTACAGGTTGGTACTGGATCTCGTAAGCACGTCAATAAGCCGCAAACGGGTCACTTCCGTGGTCGTGGCGCGTTCAGCGCGGTGCGTGAGTTTACCTATACACATCTTGGCGATAAAGAACTCGCAGAAGGAGATTCCTTTGATGTTTCAGTGTTTGAAGTTGGTGATACGGTTACGGTGAGCGGCACCTCTAAGGGTAAGGGTTTTGCAGGAGCTATGAAGCGTCACGGTTTCTCCGGTATGCCCGCAAGTCACGGTCACAAGTCAGTAAAGCGCCACATCGGTTCTACAGGTCAACGCTTCCCACAGCACACGCTGAAGGGTAAGCGCATGGCAGGACACATGGGCGTTACTCGTGTTTCTGTCCGTGGCCTCAAGGTTGTCGCCGTAGACCAAGAGCTTGGTATTATCGCAGTTCGCGGTGCCGTCCCTGGTCAGCGTGGTTCTGTTGTTGAAATTGTTTCACGATAATATGGCAAACGTCCCTCTTCTTAATCAACGTGGAGAATCCCTTGGCACCATCGCATTGCCCGATGAAATCTTTTCCGTTCCCGTAAACATGGAACTACTCGCTCAAGTTGTTACTGCGCAAGAAGCGAACCAGCGCCAAGGAAACGCACACTCAAAGGGTCGCGGCGAAGTCCGTGGTGGTGGTAAGAAGCCATGGCGTCAGAAGGGAACTGGTCGTGCACGTCACGGTTCTATCCGCTCTCCAATTTGGAAAGGCGGCGGTGCGACGCATGGTCCAACATCAGAAAAGGACTACACGCAAAAAATTAATCGCCGCATGGCACTTGCCGCACTCCGTTCTATCTTATCTGGCAAGGTCCGCGATGCGGAACTCGTTGTCGTAGATGCTTTTGTGATACCCGAAGCAAAGACAAAAGAAGCAGTCACCTCTCTTCGCGCAGTTGTCCGCGCTATCCCGGGAATTCGTGCAACTGATCGTACGCTTCCAAAAGCATTGATTATTCTTCCTGGTGGCGAGAGTCACGCATTAGTGGTACGCGCTTTGCGTAACGTGCAGCGCGCTGAAGTTGAATCAGTGCGTAACCTGCAGGCACTCAATATCGCCGATCATCAGTACATCATCCTGCACAAAGATGCTATCGATGCCCTCGTTACCCGCATTAACGGTACTGCATAATAACGTATGAAATTCCCATTTTTTGGATCATCGGAAAAAAAGGAAAGCCCAAAGAGGGGCGCGTCTTCAAAGAAGGCGGCAGTATCACGCGCCCCAAAACAAAAGGAAGAGGCGCCAGCATCAGAAGGACACATGCTTACTATTCCTGCGGGCGCACATCGCATTATTCGCGCTCCGTTTATGAGTGAGAAGGCATCCCGTTTGACGCAGCAGAATCAATACGTCTTTTTAATCACCTCTAGCGCAACGAAATCAGAAGTAAAGAAGCATGTCGGCACTCTTTTTAAAGTAAAAGTCTTGTCAGTAAATATCGTGAACTTACCTCGCAAGAAGGCGGGGACTATGCGCCGTCATTTTGCAGGTGTGCGTCCTCAAGTGCGCAAGGCAATTGTAACGCTCGCTCCAGGCCAAACAATCGGAGCAACAATGGTAAAGCCCCAATCATAATCTGGTATGAAACGCTATAAACCAACAACCGCATCACGCCGCCACATGTCCGCATACGACACTGCTGGTCTCACTGATATCGCCCCGCTTCGTTCTCACACGAAGGGCTTTCATCGTGCAGTTGGCCGCAACAACCAAGGTCGCATTACGAGCTTCCACCGTGGCGGCGGTAATAAGCGTCGCTTCCGTGATATTGATTTTAAGCAACAGAAATACGATATTCAGGGCGTTATTGCGGCTCTCGAATACGATCCAAACCGCACTGCGCGCATTGCTCGCGTACACTATCCGGATGGCGACAAGCGCTACATCATTGCGCCACAGGGTCTCTCCGCCGGTGATACCGTTATCACTGCATCTCGTGCACCTATCCGCGTAGGAAATCGCATGCAGCTCGCGAACATCCCTCAAGGCACTATCGTGCACAATATCGAATTGCGCCCAGGTCAGGGTGGCCGTATCGTGCGTTCTGCGGGAAGCGGGGCAACTGTTCTCGCAAGTGATGCTGGCTACGTCCAAGTCGTCATGCCTTCTTCGGAAGTGCGCCTCGTCTCTGGTGAGTGCTATGCCTCTATCGGCCAAGTTTCGAATGCAGAACATGCACTCATCTCTCTTGGTAAGGCGGGTCGTTCTCGCTGGCTTGGTCGTCGTCCAAAAGTTCGCGGCACTGCCATGAACCCCGTAGACCACCCACATGGTGGTGGTGAAGGCCGACAGGGTCGCGGTACACGTCGTCCAAAGACGCGCCACGGTAAGATTACTGGCGGTCACAAGACGCGTAACAAGAAGAAGCGTTCAGCGCCAATGATTGTGCGCCGCCGCTCGAAGTAATCATTCTCATTTCTTTATCTTATGTCACGAAGTCTCAAAAAAGGTCCCTACGTTGATGAGCGATTGCTCAAGAAAATTGCAAGCCGAAAGGCGGGCGATAAGACCGTGATCAAGACGTGGTCTCGGGATTGCACGATCGTACCGGAGATGATAGGCTTCACCTTCGGTGTTCATAACGGTAGGATCCACATCCCCGTCGTGATCACAGAAGACATGATCGGGCACAAGCTCGGAGAGTTTTCGCACACCCGCACGTTCCGCCGTCATGGTGGTAAGATGCAGAAAGAGCTTGAAGCTGCCGCAAAGCAGCGTGAGGTTGATGCGGCAAAAGCTGCAAAAGTTGAGCCTGTCGCAAAGTAATCATTTATCCATATGCAACAAGTCCGCGCACAACTCAACGGCGTCCGACTCTCACCTCGTAAGGTCCGAGCGGTTGTTGCGTTGGTAAAGCGTCACGATGTTGCATGGGCACTTGATCAGCTCGCGCACACCGTATTGCGCCCTGCGCCAGTGCTCGCAAAGCTTATTCGCTCCGCAAGCGCAAACGCAGAGCACACGTATAAGGCTTCGCAAGAACAGCTTTTCATTGCGGACATTATTGTAAATGAAGGTATGAAGTTGCGTCGCTGGTTGCCTCGCGCACAAGGTCGCGCGACTGAATTGCAGAAGAAGACGTCACGCATCTGTGTTGTGCTTGAAATTCGTGGAGCAGCGCCCGAAAAGGTAGCCACTAAGGCTCCTGTGCGCCGCGCACGCCGTACAACGCGATCCGCAACGCCTGCTTCAACTCAATCGTAATTATGGGACAAAAGGTTTCTCCAACAGGGTTTCGCATCGGCATCATTCGTGATTGGGCATCGCGCTGGTTTGGTGGTTCGTCATACCAAAAATATCTTGCCGATGATTTGCGCGTTCGTCGCTTCCTCGAGAAGCGTCTCCGCGGCATGGCTGTGGACCACATTGATATCGAGCGTAACACCGATACGCTTACGGTAGTGATCGCTACTGCTCGTCCCGGCTTGGTTATTGGTCGTGGCGGCAGTGATGTTGAAAAACTCAAGGACCAAATTCGCACCCTCGTGAAGCGTAAGCTCGCAGTACGTATTGAGATCCAAGAAGTGAAAAACCCCGAGGCATCTGCGGCAGTGATGGCTGAATCAATTGCTGAACAGATTGAAAAGCGCTTGCCATTCCGTCGCACCATGCGCATGTCACTCGCGAAGATTGTCGGAAGCCGCGACGTAAAAGGTGCAAAGATCCAACTCGGCGGACGGCTTGATGGTGCGGAAATCGCCCGCTTGGAGCACGTTGAGTCTGGCAACTTACCATTGCAAAGCTTGCGTGCAAACATCGACTTTGCTCGCGCTACCGCACACACGACGTTCGGTACCATTGGTATTAAGGTCTGGGTTTATAAAGGCGACACGTTTGAATAATTACTGCATATGTTGCAACCAAATCGCGTAAAACACACGAAGGTACACAAGGGGCGCAACCGCGTCGTTGCTACTCGTGGTGCTACATTGAGCTTTGGTACCTATGGCCTCAAGGCAATGGAAGCAACGTGGTTGACTGCGAGTCAGCTTGAGTCAGCCCGCCGTGCCATGATTCGCTTGCTTGCTCGCGGTGGCAAAATTTGGACTCGCGTATTTCCAGACAAGCCTCGCACCGCAAAGAGCTCTGAAGTTGGTATGGGTGGTGGCCGTGGCGCGCTTTCACACTTTGTCGCTCCTGTGCAGGCCGGACGCATGCTCTTTGAACTTGATGGCGTTTCGGAAACGGTTGCACGTCAGGCATTTCGTCTCGCGGCGCACAAGCTTCCTATTAAGACCCGAGTAATGGTTCGCGTCGGACACTCCTCATAATTATTTCGTATGAAATACAAAGACCTCCAACAAAAATCAGCTGCAGAACTTCACGCTCTCGTGCGCGATCTTCGTGCGCAGGTGTTGGTGTCTCGCTTTGAGGCATCACAAGGAGCACTTAAGCAAAATAGCAAAGTGCGCGCACTGCGCGTGCAGATTGCTCAAACATTGACTGCACTGAATGCGAAACAGCACATCGCATAATTATCTTTATGACATCTTCTCAACCAACAAAAGGACGTCGCCTCACGGGTACTATCGTTTCCGATAAAATGGAAAAGACAGTTATCGTGGAAATTACACGCTTGCGTAAGCATGCAGTGTATAAAAAGTACCAAAAAGTAACACAGCGTTTCCAGGCACACGATGAGCAAGAACAATATACTGTTGGCGACCGTGTTTTCATTCGTGAAACGCGCCCACTTTCTAAGCATAAGCGCTGGATCGTTGAAGGTAAGGCTGCATAATATACTCACATGCTTCAACTCCGCTCTATTGTTTCAGTAGCAGACAACACAGGCGCAAAGCGCGTTGGCGTCTTTAAGGTGCTTGGTGGTTCTCGTCGCGCATTTGCGCAGATCGGTGACATCGTGGTTGTCTCTGTGAAGGTTGCTGAACCTCGTAAGCTTGTGAAGAAGAAAGAGGTGCTTCGAGCCGTGGTGGTGCGCCAGCGCAAGCCATTTCGTCGTAAGGATGGTTCGTATATTCGCTTCGATGATAATGCGGTGGTTATCCTTGACGGCACAGAGCCAAAGGGCGGTCGCATCTTTGGTCCTATCCCTCGTGAAATTAAAGACCGTGGCTTCAACACCATTGCATCACTTGCCCAGGAGCTCGTCTAACATTTACTCATATGGCAACACACATGAAAATTCGAGTAGGCGACACCGTCACCATGCTGTCTGGGAAAGACCGCACAAAGACTGGCAAGGTTATCCATGCATCTCCCGTTGATAGCAAGGTGCGCGTTGAAGGTCTGAACACGGTTATGCGCTCTTTGCGTTCTCGCAAGCAGGGTCAAAAGGGCCAGAAGATTTCCAGTGAGCGCTTTGTGCCAGTTTCGAGCGTTGCCTTAGTGTGCCCATCGTGCAAGAAACAAACGCGCGTTGGCCACACTGTGGCTGAAATTGCAGGCAAAAAACAGAAGCAACGCATCTGCAAAAAGTGCGGAAAGGCGCTTGCATAAAAGGTATTTCTCACGTATACTCCACCCGCTTCTATGACTCAAACATTACAGCAGCAATATCAAAAGACGATTCTTCCTGCCCTGCAGAAGGAGTTTGGTATTGCAAACGTCATGGCGGTACCACGTATTCAGAAGGTGGTCATTAACACGGGCATTGGGCGCATGGTAAAAGACGCCGGTGCTATTGAGCGTGTACAACGTGATCTCACCGCATTATCTGGGCAGAAGCCAGTGATTCGCAAAGCGAAGAAGTCGATTGCAAGCTTCAAGTTGCGCGAAGGAATGCCTGTTGGCGTTTCGGTAACGCTTCGTGGCAAGCGTATGTACGATTTCTTGCGCCGCTTCATCGCGTTAGCGCTCCCCATGTCGAAAGACTTCCGTGGCATCGACCAAAAAAATGTTGATGGCGCAGGGAACCTGAATGTTGGCATTAAAGAGCACACTATTTTCCCAGAGGTATCTTATGAATCGGTAAAGGACATTTTTAGCTTACAAGTAACCATTGTAACCACCGCACAAAATCGCGAACGTGGTATCGCGCTTCTCAAACAGATCGGATTCCCATTTAAATAAACGATATGCCAAAGAAATCAACCATCGCACGCACTGCAAAGCATACGCCTAAGTTTTCAACTCGGCGCGTGAACCGCTGTGTGCTGTGTGGTCGCAAGCATGGGTACCTGCGCGCATTCGGTCTGTGCCGCATCCATTTCCGCGAGCTTGCACTGCAAGGTTTCCTCCCCGGTGTTCGTAAATCCAGCTGGTAATACTTACTATTTATGGCAATGATCCACGATCCAATCTCAGACATGATCACACGCATTCGCAATGCGCTTGCAGTGCGTGCAAAACATGTGCTTGTGCCAGCGTCTCGCATGAAGATGGGCATTGCGCGCGTCCTTCAGGAAGTGGGCTATCTTGAATCCATTGAACGTCGCACGAAAAAAGTTCGCGCTACGGAACATGAATATATTGATTTGGTATTTGCGCACGATGCAGATGGAAGGCCAATGATCAACGATATGCGCTTGATGAGTAAGCCATCGCGTCACCTGTATGTGAAGGCTCGTGAACTGCGCCCTATCCAATCTGGTTTTGGAGTCGCAGTGCTTTCAACGCCGCAAGGCATCGTGTCATCCCGTACCGCTCGTAAAGAGGGCGTGGGTGGCCAGGTCCTGTTTGAAATCTGGTAATACTCTTGTATGTCTAAAATCGGCAAACGACCAATTCATATCCCGCAGGGCGCAACCGTCACACTCGACGGCACTCTCCTGACGGTAAAGGGCCCAAAGGGGACGCTTACTCGCACATTGTCCGGGCTTATTGATGTTGCCGTTGCAGGCTCTCTTATCCAATTGACTCCGCGTATCGATGCTCCTGTAGATGCAAAAACAAAAACTATTACGTGGGGTCTCGAGCGCGCCACGATTCAGAACCTACTCACGGGTGTCACCGCTGGGTTTACTAAAGTGCTTGAGCTCAACGGTGTTGGGTATAAAGCAGTACCACAAGGTAAAAATCTCGAGTTGAGTCTTGGCTTCTCTCACACTATTCCATTCGCAGCTCCAGAAGGTATTCAGTTTGCCGTTGAAAAAAACGTGCTCACTATCACTGGAACCGATAAAGAAGTTGTTGGGCAGGTTGCTGCAGAAATTCGCTCGCTTAAGAAACCGGAACCATATAAGGGAAGCGGCATTCGCTATCAGGGTGAAGTGATTAAGCAGAAGGCGGGTAAGAAAGCTATCGCATCAAGTTAATGTATTCTATGACACACGCTATTTCTAAACATGCAGGTCGTATCCGCCGTCACGCACGTGTTCGTGCGACGATCTCTGGCACTACAACGCGTCCTCGCGTATGTGTCTTTAAGAGCAACTCGTATACCTATGCGCAAGTGATCGACGACACGACTCGTAAGACGCTATTCTCGGTTCACGATCACGAGCTTAAAGCGGCTTCCGATGCTCCAGAGGGGTCTGGTGCAAAAGTCGCCAAGGCGTTTGCTATTGGTAAGGCATTGGGCGAGAAACTTAAAGATGCAAAGATTTCGGCAGTAGTCTTCGACCGTGGTGGTTTTGCGTATCATGGTCGCGTGCGCGCCGTTGTCGAAGGCTTGCGTAGTGCTGGAATCTCCGTATAATCACTAGACATTCATTCATTATGGACGAACAGACACCAGTACAACCAACCCCAGATGTAGCACCGGTAGCACCAACTGCACCGGCAGCTCCTGAACCACAGCGCCACGGTCGTGGCGGTGGCCAGCGTTTTGGCGGTTTTGGTAATCGTCGTCCTGGTGGTCGCCAAGGTCGTCGTCCTATGCGCCCGATGGAAAAGCCAGAATATGAGCAGAAAACCATTGATCTCGCGCGCGTCGCTCGTGTTACAAAAGGTGGTAAGCGCTTCTCATTCCGTGCAACGGTAGTTATCGGTGATGGAAAATCACGCGTTGGTATTGGTATGGGTAAGGGTAAAGATGTCGCGCAATCCGTGCAGAAGGCATACAACCAAGCAAAGAAGCGCTTGGTAACCGTGCTTACCGTGAATGGCACTATCTCAAATACCGTGCAAGCGAACTTCCATGGCGCAACGGTTATCTTAAAGCCAGCAAAAGGTGGTGTAAAAGCAGGTGGCCCTGTGCGTGTTGTGGCAAAGCTTGCAGGTATTACGAGCTTGACCGGCAAATTGATTGAGCGCACGAATAACAAGATCAATATTGCTATGGCCACCATTAAGGCGCTGGGTATGCTTCGTGATCGCGCCCGCGTTCGTTTCGCACCTCGCGTCGCTCCGCCAGTAGCTTAATATTTTTTATGCAACGTCAATTTATCACATCAGCATCTCGTAGTGACGGTAAGCGCGTTGGCCGTGGCGGCAAGCGTGGCACTACATCGGGCGGCGGAACAAAGGGGCAAAAGGGCCGTGCTGGCGCAAGCGTACGCCCTGGTTTCCGTGGCGGTGACAACCGTATTTGGCAGTTGTTCCCAAAACAACGCGGCGCAACGAAAAAGCATGGCAGTAAGCGCGTGCACCGTAAGCATCGTCGCTATCAAGTTATCGCTGGTAAGCCAGCAGTCATTAATGTCGCGGCACTGAACGTGTTTACGAAAGGCGACTCCGTCACTCTCGCGACACTCAAGGAGCGCCGTCTCATTAGTGGCGCCGCAAAAGCAGCAAAGATTTTAGGCACTGGTGAGGTGAAGGTTGGCGTAACAGTTGAAGGCGTTGATGTATCTACGTCCGCGCGGGAGAAGATCACTGCCGCCGGCGGGACCGTCGCGTAACTTTATTTGCTATGGATCGCATATTGACCGCATTGAAGCGTCCGGAGCTCCGGAGCAAGATACTCTTTATTCTCGGTATCCTCGCATTGTCGCGTGTCCTTTCAACGATCCCTGTCCCCGCAATCGACGGTAGCCAATTGAAGGAGTTTTTTGCAAACAACCAATTTTTTGGCCTCATTAGTGCGTTCACAGGGGGCGGACTTTCCAACCTCTCTATCGCCATGATCGGCTTAGGTGCATACATCACCGCCTCAATCATCATGCAGTTGATGACCATGATCTTCCCTTCGATGGAGCAACTGTATAAGCACGAAGGAGAAGCGGGTCGCGCAAAGTTTAACCAATACTCTCGCATGCTTGCAGTGCCGCTTGGTGCCATTCAGGCATATGGCTTTTTGACACTCTTAGTGCGCCAAAGCGTTATCCCAGCGATGTCTGGTTTTGAGTGGTTCAATGCCATCACCGTTGTGGTTGCGGGAAGCATGCTCCTCATGTGGCTTGGCGAGCTCATGACCGAGAAGAACCTCGGTAACGGTGTGTCTCTTTTAATTCTCGCTGGTATCGCCGCAAGTATTCCTACCACATTGCGTCAGGCAATCTTCACGTACACGCCAGATCAGCTCATCACCTACATCGTATTCGCGGTGATCTCTTTGGTGGTTATCGCAGGTGTGGTTTTCATCTCTGAAGCACAGCGCAACATTCCGGTCACCTACGCGCGTCGCGTGCGTGGTTCTCGTGTGTTTGGTGGCGTGTCTACGTACCTTCCTATGCGCGTGAACAATGCTGGCGTGATCCCGATTATCTTTGCGCTTTCGATCTTGCTCTTCCCTGGCACGATCGCCACATTCTTCGCGGGTTCGAGCATTACCTTCCTTGCAAACGCCGCGCAGTTCGTGCAAGGAGTGCTCGCAAACCAACTCTGGTATGCACTCATGTACTTTATATTGGTAGTGCTGTTCACCTTCTTCTACACTGCGGTGACCTTTGATCCAAAATCTATTGCTGAAAACATTCAGAAGCAGGGTGGTTACATTCCTGGCCTGCGTCCTGGTCCTATGACCGCGCAGTTCCTTACCTTCTTAGTGAACCGCATTACGCTCGTCGGCGCGCTATTCCTTGGCGCGGTTGCCGTGCTCCCAAACGTGGTGCAGGGCGTCACAGGGTTATCCGCCTTCTCTATTGGCGGCACGACGGTGCTCATCGTTGTGTCTGTGGCGCTTGAGCTCATGAAACAGCTCGATGCGCAGGTGAGCATGTATGAATACTAGAAAGTAAAGCAAAGTAGGGTGCCTCTCAAGAGCGCTCAAAAGGCGCTCTTGACTTTTACATAAATAAGCTGGATAATGTACGCACCACGAGGAGGTGGGATATGTTGGAAGAACTGCCGGATTTGTTCACTGACTTCGATGAAGCAGATCGTCTCGTCGTGGACGCCTCATCGGCGCTGGAGGTCGTCTTCTCTCGGGAAGGGATTGATGGAGCGATCTCGCTCGAAGGCGAGGACATTGGGGGACACGAATTCAGCACCGAGATGGTGCGCCGTAGCATCCACATGCTGAACGGCGCCCTGAGACTCTCGGGCCGTCAGCTCGTGCTCGAGAGCGTGTACTCGCACAGTGGGCACCCGATCTGCTTCGTGGGGATTTCGCCGTCCTTCGAAAAGCTTGCCAGAATGGAAGCGGAGGGCGATTCCCTCGAGCCGAGCGTGTTCAAATTCTCTCTCTGTCCCATCAAAGCGGGAGCAGCCTGATCCCCCTTCCTGCGCGCGCGTCGTTTCCTTCGGGAACCGGCGCGCTGTTTTCTTTCTGCCCCATGAGGAGTATTCAGTATCCTTGACTTCTACAAAGATAAGTTGTTTAATGCGCATACCACGAGGAGGTGGGTATGGACCAAGATCTTTTCAGGGGCGCAGAGTTCGGGTGTCACGTTCGAGCTTCGGTGAGCGGAAGCCGTCTCGCATTCAGTCGAGAAGATGCTTCCGAGCAGTTCATGGTCGTGTTCCTCCCCCTCGAGAGCTGGATGGAAAGCGCAAGGGGAGTTCAGCGCATGATCTGGCTGCTCAACAGCTCGCTCGCACTTGTCGGTGCCCGTTTGCGTCTCGTCGGTGCGGTGGCCCTTGGTGGCAAGGAGATTCTCTTCCCGCCGAGCGGGCCATCGTTCGAGGCGCTGGGGGCTCTGAACAAGGAAAGCATGGAGGCCAGTTGCGGCCCTCTCCAGCCGTGCGAATACCGCTTCGTCTTCGAGCGCATTCCCTCCCAATGTGTTTCGGATGAGGAGGTACAGCGCCGTGCGCTGGACGACCTGATCGAATCGGCAAACGATCTCGCGAATCATCACGGCGGCGGGAACCCCGCCATGGCGGTGCGGCGCGCCAAAGATGTGCGTCACACGGCTGACGTGTTCCTTCGCCTCGTGCCCTCCGCGGACTAGCTCACCTACGCGCGTCGTTTCCTTCGGGAACCGGCGCGCTGTTCTTTGTTCTTGACTTTACTATTCCCGCGGGGTTGAATAGGCGTAGGCCCCAATGAGGAGGTTGATTGTGAAGAAATCGTCAAAGGCGACGCTGCGCGAGCGTTGTGCAAGGAAGATCCAGGAGTTCCAGAGCTACACTGGATACCTTCAGGACAAAACCCTTCAGTGGCGGATGAGGCAACGAGAGGCGGAGCATGACCGGCGCTCGCCGTTCATCAAGAAGCCTCGACTCGTGCAGGCTCTGGCCAACACGGCCATCATGTTCGGTGTCTGTTGCGACGAAGCTACGCGCATTCGACGCAACTACCTTGCCCGCATCCGCTATTGGAAGCGGCGGATGGCGGCGTGATTGGTCGGGCGGGCGATACAAGTCGCCCGCCTATTCTTTTCCAATGTCACCGTGTACAATGGGCGTATGCAAAAACAGGCAATCATCCTCATTGGTCCACCGGGCGCGGGAAAAGGAACGCAAGCCGAATTACTTGCTGACGATTTCGGCTTTTTTCACTTCGATACCTCCCATATCATCGAAGAGCGTTTCCGTACTGCGGCTGCCGACGATGCCGTGATCATTGAAGCTCGCGCACGCTATGATGCGGGCAAGCTCGTAGATCCTGCGCTTGTGGCCAGCTGGGTGATTGATAAAATTCGCGCTCTCGGCATTGGTGGAACGAGCATTGTCTTTAGTGGCTCGTTTCGCACGAACACCGAAGCTGCCGCAGAGTTGCCAGTTTTGCAAGAGGTGTATAGCTCACAGAACGTGCACATTGTGAACGTCGAGGTTGGTGAGGAAGAATCGGTGAAGCGTAACTCTGGTCGTCGGGTGTGCAAGGTGAATCGCCACCCTATTCCCAACTTTCCAGAATTTGCGAACATCACTACATGTCCAAAGGACGGAAGTGAAATTGTGACACGCAGTTTGGATGTCCCAGAAACTATTCGTGTCCGCTACGCAACCTACCAAGAAGAGACACAGCCGGTCGTGGCTTATTTTGAACAGCAGGGCTACACCGTGATTCGTATCGATGGTGAGCAGCCTATTCGTAAAGTGCACGACGATATTATGGAGCGCATTCATGCGCTCGCGCATCCCCAGCAGATATGATTCTGAACCCACAACAACAAGAGCATATGCGCACCGGCGGGAAAATTCTCGCCGGCATTTTGCATGAGCTTGCACGCATGGTGCAACCGGGAATGCGCACACAACAGCTTGAAGATGCTGCACGTGAAGGCATTCGTGCCGCGGGAGTGCAGCCATCCTTTTTGGGCTATGGAGAATTCCCCGCAGTGCTCTGCGTCAGTATTAATGAGCAGGCGGTGCATGGTGTTCCGGGTGACTATGAAATTCACACGGGCGATCTCGTGAAGCTCGATTTTGGCATTGTGCACGAAGGGCTTCACACCGATACAGCAGTAACGGTGATCGCAGGCCTCACGGATGCTAATAAAAAAGAGTGGCAAGAGCGCGTCACGCTGTCTCGGGTGACCCGTGAAGCGCTCTATGCGGGCATTGCACAAGCGCGAGTAGGACATACGGTGGGACACATTGGCGCAGCAGTGCAAGAGCACGCAGAGAAACACGGATTCACTATTTTAAAAGATCTTGGTGGCCACGGTATTGGTACGCGCCTCCATGAGGAGCCATTTGTTCCCAACCATGGCGTCGCAGGAACGGGGGACGTGCTAGTGCCTGGAATGGCCCTCGCCATTGAACCTATTTTAGCAACAGGAACCACGAAGACAAAAGACGGAGAGGATGGCTTTGTATACATCACAAAAAATGGTTCACTATCCGCCCATTTTGAGCACACTATTATTGTTACCGAGGGGGCTCCGATCATTGTAACGGAGCAATCATAAGGCACTTGACTTTACATACAGAAGTAGTATAATATAGGTTCAGGGAGGTGGCACATGGCCACGGCAATGCAGATTTCGCTGACGACGTTCGCTTCCCAGGTGCGCCCCATGTTGGAACGCGCATACAAGTGCAAGGTGCACAAGCGTGAGGTCTCGTCCTGGGACGGGTTCGTGCTGGGGATCGGGGAGATCCAGAAGGAGCTGAAGCTCCCCGAAGGGCAGCTCCCCTCGGTTTCGCAGGTCGGCGAGTTCATCGCCTGTCGCGCCTGTGTGCGCGACGTCGCGAAGTTCTACGACGTCGGCCGGCTGTACCCGCTGGCGGGGGTGCTCGAGATCCTCGAGCGGCACTTCACCAGCGCCGCGCGGCAGGTGCGTGCCCGCCCCATCACTCCGGAGACCATCGTGTCCCGGACGACGGCGCGGCAGGGTACGGCCATGCCGACGCTCCCGCCCGGCTACTTCGAGAGCCGGAAGGGGCAGGCCCACAAGGGGCGCAAGTCCCGGGCCCAGCGTAGGGCCGAGGCGATGGCCAAGGCGGCCAAGCCCCAGGCCAGCGGCGACACCGTCGACAAGAAGGCCGCGAAGAAGGCGGCCAAGCAGGCGGCGAAGGCCAAGAACCAGCAGAGCGGCGGTGGCAAGAAGCGCCACTAGCCGCTCACGGCGGGAGGATGTGCACTGTGCATGTCCTCCCGCTTTTTCATTGGTTGTTAGTTCCGGATACTTGCCATCTAATAGAAAATGTGATATAAATTGTGAAGGTTTTTGCACCTTGATATTTTTCTTGGATGAATCAGTAAGTGTTTACATAAATTTGAACCTTTACTGATTTGTCCAAGGTTTTCACTCTTTTGCCTAGGAGGACTTAGATATGCGCGTGTTGCTGGCCCTGATCGTTTTGGTGGCGGTGATTCCATTGGCCGCCGAACAGAAGAAAGCGACTCAAAAGCCGCTCTATGGCTGGATGATCGTGCTCGACCCCGGTCACGGAGGCAGTGACCCTGGAGCGTCTGGGATGTTCAGCGGACAGCGCGTCGTCGAAGACGAGTATGTCTACGATGTCGCACTTCGGGTCCAACGGATCATTAAGTCTATGGGTGGTGTTGCAGTTCTTACCATCCAGGACAAGAAGACTGGGGAGCGCTCGCTTCCTGCACAGGAGGTCTTCCCTGATGAAGGGGAGGAGGTGTACACCGCCCGGACCACCGTGGTTCGAGCGGGCACGTGGGGTCTCAACCAGCGGTTGGTGTTCGGTAATAGCTGGTATCGCAAGTATCCCAAGCACCATCGGGCATGGATCTCGATCCACTTCGACGTGGTAGGACGGAAGAAGGAGATCGAGGGAGTGCGCATCATCAAGGGCGGAAGTAAGAGCAACCAGCTCGCGGAGACCCTTTGGGGCTCGTTCGCGGAACGTAAGTGGCTGCGAGAGCACGCCCCAGTCGTGCAGAATGGCGACCGACAGTATGGGCTTCGCTCCCTCCACATCTTGAACGGAGGCAACAAGTTCCAGGAGAAGGTGCTCATCGAACTGGGCAACTTCAACAACACGGCCGACGTGTGGCGGGTCAGGAACCCCGTCACACGCGAGGCCTACGCCGCGGCGATCGCCAATGCCCTGGCCAGGCGATAACCACTTCCCTCTCAGTGCTGTCAAAAAGAGAGGCGTATGTCCGCGCGTCAGCCGGACACATCTTGAGAGCCAGTCGACGATCGTCGCTGGCTCTTTGTCTTTATATCGTGCGAAGTGTGCATCGGAAGAACCGTTTCCGCGGAAGTATTATGATTTCACCACTCTATCACCACCCTATATCTAAGAAAAACCGCTATATGTGCGCATAGTACCTTACCCTCTTGACCCCGATACGGGGGTTCTGATATACTGCCAGAACCCAAAGATGATTACCTACCAGACAAGCGAAACCACCAGCGGCTGACAGACCGTGTTCGCACGTCTGCGATAGCCGCCGCAAGGCGGTTTTGTGTCTCTAGGAGCATCAAGCGGGCAGTACGTTGACAACGTGGAACGGGAGCTGAACGAAAGTTCAGCTTTGTATTGTTCGCTTTATAAGAGACCTGGGACCTCGAGTCCCAGGTGGTACTTTGTGAAGGTGAAGGGTATATGGAGGATGCCTAGGCACGAATGAGCGACGAAGGACGTGGCGTAGCTGCGATAAGCTTCGGGGAGCCGTTGAGCGGGCTTTGATCCGGAGATTTCCGAACGGGGCAACCTAGTCGAGTAAACCTCGATTGCCTGTCTTCTGTAATGGGAGATGGGAGCGTACCTGGCGAAGTGAAACATCTCAGTAGCCAGAGGAACAGAAACCGAAGAGATTCCCTGAGTAGCGGCGAGCGAAACGGGAACAGCCCAAACCTGTATTGCACATCAGCAATGGTGTGTGCGCAGGGGTTGTAGGGATAGTACACTTTCTCATTGAACGGACACGATCGTGCGCTCAATGAGGATAGGGAGTAAAAAATTCGAATTGTAGCAGAACGGCCTTGGAATAGCCGACCAGAGCGGGTGACAGTCCCGTATGCGAAACACTTCGAACTCTCGTATTGTTACCTGAGTAGCTCGGGATCAGAATGTCCTGAGTGAATCTACCCATACTACTGGGTAAGGCTAAATATTATTCGTGACCGATAGTGAACTAGTACCGTGAGGGAAAGGTGAAAAGAACCCCGGAAGGGGAGTGAAATAGATACTGAAACCATATACCTACAAGGAGCGGGAGCCTGACCACCGTAAGGTGGGGCGGGTGACCGTGTGCCTATTGAAGAATGACCCAGCGAGTTTATGTGTGTTGCGATACTCTAAGTCCTGATGGGACGAAGGGGCAGGGAAACCGAGTGTGAATAACGCGACCATGCAGCACGCGTAAGACCCGAAGCCGGACGAGCTAACCATGAGCAGGGTGCAGTTCCGCGAAAGCGGAATGAAGGCCCGAACTGGTTGATAGCGCAATATCATCGGATGACTTGTGGTTTGGAGTGAAAAGCTTATCGAGTTTGGTAATAGCTGGTTCTCTCCGAAATGTCTTTAGGGACAGCGTCGTATAGTAGCGAGAGGGGTAGAGCACTGATTGGTTAGCCGTGCCCGCAAGGGTAGGCCTACCAAACAAACTCCGAATACTCTCGTGGAATGTACGGCAGTGAGTACGCGAGGGCGAAGCTTCGTGTACGCAAGGGAAACAGCCCAGATCATCAATTAAGGTCCCTAAATCTATGCTAAGTGTTAAAAGGAGGTATCGTGCCTTAGACAGGTAGGAGGTTGGCTTAGAAGCAGCCATCCTTTAAAGAGTGCGTAATAGCTCACTACTCGATTCCGCCGCAAGGCGGAGAGGCATGATGCGCCGAAAATTTATCGGGGCTAAGCATAGTACCGAAATTATGGATCCTCGACTTTATTGTCGGGGGTGGTAGGAGAGCATTTCTAATGCGACGAAGGTGAATCGTGAGATTTGCTGGAGCGTTAGGAAGAGAGAATGTTGGGATGAGTAACCGCAAGTGCTGTGAAAGTCAGCACCGTCGAAAGCCCAAGGTTTCCTCCGCGATGTCAATCATCGGAGGGTGAGGCGACACCTAAGCGTAACCGTGCTTTTGGGCGCGGGATCGCGATGGTGAGCCGGTTAATATTCCGGCCCCGCGTATGTATTCGAAGGGATGACGGGGAACATAAGATCAGGCCTATTATTGGATTTAGGTTGCTAGCTCTTAGAGTGGCTGTCAGGCAAATCCGGCAGTGGCTGCAAGGCACACTCGGAAGCAGGCGAAACCACCGCAAGGTGGGATCTGATTGAAGAGTCCTCCTAGAAAAGTCTCTAAGTTATGTACATACGTGCACGTACCGCAAACCGACACAGGTGGGCAGGTGAAGAACACTAAGACGAACGGGTGATTATTGGCTAAGGAACTCGGCAAAAAAGCGGCCGTACCTTCGGTATAAGGCCTGCCTCGACTAATCTCGAGGCCGCAGCTAAAGAACCCCTGGCGACTGTTTATCAAAAACACAACTCCGTGCTAAGCCGAAAGGCGCTGTATACGGGGTGACGCTTGTCCGGTG
>JBBTTB010000011.1:0-62784 GCA_038064455.1 Patescibacteria group bacterium
TTGAATGTCGGCGATTTTGAAAAAAGGTCAATCAGAAATCCCGCCCGCATTCATTCCCCAGACCCCTTTCTGCGGACGGGAAAATTCAGTCGAGGTTTTGCCAAATCCTTTTCCCCAGAAAATAGTTTTGGCAAAACCGAGTCCGCATTGAAGCCCCACGCACTGCCCGAATACTTGGAGGGCAGAACCCCGAAAGAAAAACACCCTTTCCTTAAAATATTTTATTATTTAGATATTCGCTTTGCGAATTCTTGGATTTAATGACCCCTCAAGAAGCCACGCTTCATAAACTTGTAGACCCAGCAAAGACGCAAGTTTTTGTTTTAACCTGCCCTGCGAATATACCAACGAACATTGCCGCGCATCCATGGTTCGTTATTAATCGACAGGGTGCACTCTCGCGTTGGGAAGTACTTTTTCAAAAGAGAGCACGCTCCACACAGCACTGGGGCCATATTTTTAAAGACGCCTTTCCTTTATTTTCCGGCATAAGCATCTTTCCGTTTTTTTACTCCCCACGCTGGAACGCCACACTTCTCGGAGTAGTAGAAGGAGAAGCTGCAGAACTGTTAGCTAAGCGTATAGAAAACTCGCCGAGTGAATATCCGCTCCACGATACGTACTTCATCCTTGGCCCTAATAGCAACACCTACGGACAGTGGATTTTAGATGCACTCCCCACACCTATCATCAAGCTTCCTTGGAACGCTTTTGGCAAAAACCACAAAGCTCGCAACTAAAGCTCGCACAGATTCTCAAGCATGGCAACAACCATGATAGGCCCCATGCCGCCGGGCACGGGAGTGAGGAGACCGGCAAGCGGAGCAACTGATTTTACATCCACGTCCCCCGTTACTTTTCCCTTGTGGAGCGCGTAGCCAAAATCAATCACTGTTGCGCCTTCTTTGATCCATTTTTTCGTAATCAGCTTTGGCTTACCTACTCCTGAAACGATGAGGTTTGCACGCGATGCAATTGCAGCAGGATCTTTCGTGTGCTCATCAATGAGAGCAACTATCGCACCTTGTGCTTGAAGCCACCGTGCGATGGGATCGCCAACAAGCTGGCCACCACCCACAACAGCGCACTGCATGCCATGCAATGCCATGCCGCGCAATTCACATACTTCGCGCAATGCACGAACAGTCGGTGGTAAGAGTACAAGACCAGCGGGATCTGCGTGAAATGTCGCAAGGCGCTGTGCCGTGAGTACATCAACATCTTTACCCGGGTCGATAAGGTTCATGTACAGATCTGCATCCATGCCATGCGGTAACGGCAGTTCTAAAAAGATACCCGTGGTCTCATCATCTGCGTTGAGAAACGCAATCGCCTCTCGAAGCTTCGCGTCAGAAGCATCTTCGATGACATATGATGAAAAATTGATCCCGCATCGCTCGGCCGCTTTTTTCTTGATAGCAATAAATTTTTCGACCGCGGGGTCTTTTCCTACAGACACAGCCGCAAGCATAGGAGCAACGCCAAGTGCATCGACACGCATACGAATACGCTCATGCATGTGCTCCGCAATAATAGTGCCGTCAAGAATGGTTGCCATGGGCATGGGTTGCATCGGTAATGAGGGAAAAGGTGCGGAGTAGGTCCTCTGGCTTTGCGGCACCAACACGTGCAATGCGCGGCTGGGCCCCCGTAAGATCTACAATAGTAGAGGGAGTAGATACAGGGAGTGCTCCTACGTCCACCACGATATCAGGCTTCAAACGAGAAAACGACTCGAGAATACGCTCCACATCACGGAATGGCTCTTGGCCCGATACGTTCGCAGATGTGAGCGTAAGCGGATAGCCAAATGACCGAAGCACTGCATCAACAAGAGGAGCGGCTGCGGCACGGAGCGCAATAGTTCCCGTACTCGCTGTAGTGATAGCGGGCACTAAATCGCGAGACTCCAGAATAACGGAAACGGGACCAGGCCACACCGCCTTGAGAAAAGCGGCCTGACGAGTATTCACATATGCAAGCTCCTCTGCCCAGCGGTGGTCGCGCACTCCAACGGGTACCGGCTTGTGTTCTGGTCTACCCTTGATACGAAAAACGTGGCGCACATCTTTTTCATTCAGTGCATTCGCACATAACGCATAGAGCGTATCTGTGGGAAGCATTGCCACGCCGCCACGCGAGAGTACCCACACCACGCGCTGGATAATCTCTTCAGAAATAGTGTCCGTAGTACAACGAATAACTTCCATAGGATGAATAAACACAACGAGGGCCCCGTGGCCCTCGTGTTCTGCTCGGGCATTACGCCGTTGCTGTTTTCTTCTTTGGCTTCCAGCTTTGTACCTTTTCGCGATCGATAATCTTGTGATTGACGAGGAGATTGTTTGCCGTTGGACTCACCACCGCACCCTTGGTCAGCCAGTATGCGATACGCTCCTGTTGCGTAGCAAGCTTTTTCGCATGCGGATCATAGGTGCCCAAAAGCTCCTGGTACTCACCCTGGGGTTTCTTTGTGTGCTCGGTAAGAACGAGGCGGAAATATGCCTGCTTCTTCTTGCCAACACGTTGGAGACGGATCATTAACATTGTGCGAAATATACTAGCACAGACTCAAAAAAAGACAAGTGGCGCCATTCGGCAATGACCTCTGTCTTTCGGGCACGCGTCGTGCGCCCCAGCGAGGCGCACGCGCTCCCTCTCACCCTCACTGCGCCCATAGGGCGCACCGTGCACTTTCGGGTTCCGAGAGGCCCTACAGCCAGAGGATCATTACCTACATAAATTTTCCAGCATGAAAAGAATGTGGGCTCCTGAAGACCATTCGGAGCCCGAGCGGGCATGGTGTCTCCGTAAGGAGACGAGCGAGGGCGAGTGAGACCGCACAGTCCCGCTGGGACCGCGACGGGAGTCGAAGAGCGATAGTGTTTCTAAAAACTCTACTTCCCCCACTTCTTATTGGTAAGCGCGTCCTGCGCCGCGGCCTGTTGCGCATCTTGTTTGGATGGCCCCTCGCCCACACCCGTCTGCTCTCCACTCAAAAAGACTCCTACACGGAAATGGCGTGCGTGATCAGGCCCCCACTCTTCAAGCACTTCATAGGTAGGCGTCGCGCTCACGCGCTCTTGAGCTTCTTCTTGTAAAACGCTCTTTGGGTCACGATATAAGCGTTTTTCGATAATATCAGGAAGGCGGCTAAGCACGTGGGTTGTAATGACGGCAGCAGCCGGAGCATATCCTCCATCCAAATACACGGCGCCGATAAGAGCCTCCATAGCATTTGCGAGGATGTACTGTCGCGCACGCCCAATATCGCGAGCCTCACCCTTAGAAAGGAGCATACATTCATTCAACGCTAAGTCGCTCGCAATAAGCGCCAGCGTGTTTGCGTTCACCAGAGCAGCGCGCCAGTTGGTAAGCTCTCCTTCTGGGTTGGGGTACGTTTGATAGAGGTGCTCTGTCACTACAAGTTCTAATACCGCGTCGCCCAAAAACTCAAGGCGCTCATTGTGATCTAGTGGCCAGGAGGGGTTTTCGTTCAAATAGGAGCGATGTGTTATCGCTTGTTTTAGGAGCTCTTGTTGTGCAAACGTGTGCCCAATAACCTCTTGAAGGCGGGCGAGGAGTGCGTCGTGTTCCATGCGAAGTGTGCGCATGGCAACAGAGAACATGACGATTCACAACTTACGATTGTGCACTGTCATGTGCGCTGTCTGCCTCTGCGGTATCAGCGGAATCTGAAGGCTTGTGGTCACCTTCCCCACGATGAGGAGCATCATCTTTTCCAGGCTCCCCAATCTCACGATAGACTGTTCCCAAGACCCCATTCACAAATCGTCCCGAAGCTTCGCCGCCGAATGATTTCGCCAGCTCAATCGCTTCGTTAATCGCAACCTTTGGCGGAACCGCGGAGCGATCTCCGAAGAGAAGCTCACACAAGCCCAGTCGAAGAATGTTTCGGTCAACGATCGCGATTTGATCGAGCGGCCACGCAGGCGCCGCCTTTTCGATGATCTGGTCTAACGCTTCGCGATGCGCCAAAACGCCCTTGATAAGGTCGCGGACGAACTGTGCATCGTCGAGCCCGGTTCCGAACTCGACGAGATTCTTTTCAATAACGGCATCCAACTTCTCCTCATTTTTGTCTCGGAAATCCCACTCGTAGAGTGTCTGCAGTGCGATTGATCGAGAGAGGTGTCGTGATGCCATGCTTGAAAACTAGGATGCGGTGCGCTGACGGGCCTTCTCCTGCTTGCGGAGCGCCTTGCCAACAACGTCCACTACCTGACGCCCCTTGTAATACCCACAGTATGTGCAGGTCGTGTGGGGGCGAATCATTTTTTTACAGTGTCCGCACGCGCTCAGCCCCACTGGCTTTCGTGCCAGGTGACTGCGACGGCGACCCTGTCGGCCTTTGGCCAAATGGTGTCGTGGTACTGCCATACGTGAGGCACAGAATACCACGGAAAGATGCCCCCTGCAAGCGCCGTCGGTTATCCATTGCAGACGGCCTCCGGTCGGGCCACAATGGGGACGCATGCGATTCACCCATTTACATACCCATTCACACTACTCTCTTTTGGATGGCCTCTCGAAAGTTGACGCCATTGTATCTCGCGTAAAAGAGGCGGGAATGGATTCTGTTGCCATCACCGATCACGGCGTCATGTATGGCGCCATCGAATTCTATAAGAAGGCAACAAAGGCTGGCGTGAAACCAATTATCGGATGTGAAATGTACATCACGAGCGGATCGCGACATGACAAGCGTGCCGGCATCGATGACCAGCGCTACCACCTCATCCTTCTCGCCGAAACAAACGAGGGCTACCAGAACCTCATCAAGCTCGTTACCGCCGCACACCTTGAAGGCTTCTATTACAAGCCGCGGATCGATAAAGAAATACTGCGCCAACACAGCAAAGGACTTATCGGTCTTTCGGCCTGCCTTGCGGGAGAGATTTCGCGTGCTCTTACCGGCAATGATTATCCCGCCGCATGCGCAAAGGCACGAGAGTACGAAGACATCTTCGGAAAAGGAAACTTCTTTATTGAGCTGCAACAGCATACCAGTATTCCCGATCAGAACATGGTAACGCCACAGCTTGTTCGTCTTGCCCGCGATCTCAATATCCCCATGGTCGCCACACAAGACTCTCACTATACACACCACCACGATCAAGAAGCTCACGACATTCTCCTCGCAGTGCAGACAGGCAATAAGCTCGATGACAAAGATCGCTTTAGCATGAACCAAGACGATTTCTCTCTGCTCACCGCAGAAGAGATGCGTGAGAAGTTCCTTCCTCTCGGCGAAGATGTTGTGCAAGCGGCGTTTGAAAATACGGCACAGATTGCAGATCGTTGCTCTCTCACTATCGAGATCGGCAAAACGCAACTCCCCTCGTTCCCACTTCCAGATGGGTACACCGACACGTTCGCGTATTTGTCAGAACTCGTAGCGCAGGGGGTGCGCCGTCGCTTTGGCGAGACAGAGCGTGCTGACGTCACCGAACGCATTACCTATGAAATGGGAGTCATTAAAGAAACTGGCTTTGCCTCCTACTTCCTCATCGTCCAAGATTTCGTGAACTGGGCAAAGCGCCAGGGCATTATCGTGGGTCCAGGCCGCGGCTCTGCCGCCGGAAGCTTGGTGGCATACGTGCTTAGTATCACAAACATTGATCCCCTCCACTACAACCTCCTCTTCGAACGATTCTTGAATCCTGCACGCATCTCCATGCCTGATATCGACCTTGACTTCGCCGACCACCGACGCGATGAAGTACTGCACTACGTATCAGAGAAATATGGCAAAGACCACGTCGCGCAGATCATTACGTTCGGAACCATGGCCGCGCGCGGAAGCATTCGCGACACCGGCCGCGCGCTTGGATTAAGCTATGATTTTTGTGATCGCGTTGCGAAAATGATCCCGTTCAACCCAAACGCTGGAGGAGACAAAACGGGTCAGCTTGCAAAAGCGCTTGAAAGCGTCGCAGAGCTTAAGGAGGCATACGATAAAGACCCCGACATCAAACGCCTCATCGATTCAGCCGCTAAGCTTGAAGGTGTTGCGCGACACGCCTCTACCCATGCGTGTGCTGTGGTGATTACTCCAAAGCCGCTCACCGAATATCTCCCTCTCCAACAGGGTACCAACGAGGGCGATATCATCACCCAATACGAAATGCACGCCGTTGAAGATCTCGGGCTCTTGAAAATGGATTTCTTGGGGCTTGCGAACCTCACTATTATTGAACACGCCCTCACCATGATTAAAGAGCGGCATGGCGTTACGATAGACATAGACGCGCTTCCCCTTGATGACGCAAAGGCATTTCGGCTCCTCCAAGAGGCGAAAACCACGGGAGTCTTCCAGTTGGAATCTGCGGGCATGAAGCGATACCTCAAGGAGCTTCGCCCAACCACCGTTGAAGATATTATCGCTATGTGCGCCCTGTATCGCCCGGGGCCAATGGACCTGATCCCCGATTATATTAATCGCAAACATGGACGGAGTAAGGTTGTCTATTTGCATCCCGCCCTCGAATCTATTCTTAAGAACACCTACGGCATTATGGTGTACCAAGAACAACTCATGGCCGCCGTACGAGCGCTCGCCGGATTTAGTCTTGCCGAAGCGGATATCATGAGAAAAGCGGTTGGCAAGAAGATCAAATCACTCCTCGACGAACAGGAGGGCAAGTTTAAAGATGGGTGTGCACGCGTTGGCACGCCGAAAGACGTGGCGGACACCTTCTGGGGCCTTGTCGAACCATTCAACCGCTACGCGTTCAATAGAAGTCACGCCGCATGCTATGCGGTTATCGCATATCAAACAGCGTATCTGAAGGCCAACTTCCCCGCCGAATTCATGGCATCGTTTATGAACAGTGAAACGGGCGACGTGGAACGTATCGCGTTTCTGATTGACGAATGTCGTTCAATGAAAATCGACGTTCTCCCTCCCGACGTCAATCAAAGTGGCGAACGCTTCGCGGTTGTCTCCGACACGCCACCCGCCATCCGCTTTGGACTCACTGCCATCAAAAACGTTGGTGAGCATGCGGTACAGGCACTCATTGCTGAACGTGCAAAGAGTGGACCATTCACAAGCGTCGCAGATTTCGTTACCCGCATTCCTGCAAAAGACCTCAATAAAAAATCCCTAGAGAGCCTTATTAAGTCGGGCGCACTTGATGCATTCGGCGAACGCAGCGCCCTTTTGGCCAGTATGGATAACCTGTTGAGCTACGCACGCGAACATCAAAAAAACGCTTCCAGCGGGCAAACGAGCCTCTTTGGTGAGCATACTGCGACAGCTCTGCCACCGGTGAGCTTGGCAAAAGCGGAGCCAGCAACGACGTGGTCGCGCCTTTCATGGGAGAAAGAGCTCCTTGGTCTCTATGTCTCCGAGCACCCACTCGACTCATTTAAAACACAGCTCGCACAAGAACGTGTCATTCCGATCAAAAACATTGTGCCACGCGTCACGCATTCATTCGCTATTGGAGGTATAGTGACTCGGGTGCAAAAGATTGTTACAAAAACTGGAAAGCCGATGGCCTTTCTAGAGCTTGAAGATCTCACGGGAAAAATGGAAGCGGTGGTATTCCCAACAGTGCTGGCAAAGTTTCAAGACATCTGCACCGAGAACCACATTCTCGTTGCGCAGGGCAAGGTGAATGAACGCGATGGACGCGTTTCATTCCTCTGCGATTCATTAAAGTCGCTCGCAGAGCTTGGAAAATAAAAGAGCCGGCGACACCCTGGGGTATCTCCGGCCCGGAAAGAACTGGGCTCCTAGTGCTGGCAGCCCTGGTGCGGCGGGGCGCACGGCTGCCCGCGCGGAACGCCCCCCTCCTGCATGATGTCCCTAGCGAGATCGCGCAGGAGCTTTGCCACTTCGGCGCGGCGCACGCCCATCTCAAGCGCTTCACTGGCAGTGGCGCGGAATCGAGCCTCGATTTCGTTCATCATCCCGTCCTCCTATCCCACGCCGTTGAGTGCCGTCAGGCGCCGTGTCGAATCCGGCATGAGACGCGGCACTGTGCCAGTTCGCAGATGCGCCGCTCGCATGGAGTGGTCCTCACCACACACTTCGAGCTCAGCAGAGGCAAGGGCCCTTGCCGAAATGAAGCGCAGCTCACTGGTCATCTCGTGTCGCGGCGCGCCTGACTTATGTTGCTCGCGGAGGAACTCCACCGCAAGCACCCGAAACTTTTTCTCGATCTCCGTCACTGACCCTCCTTGATGTAACGACGAGAGAGGTCATTATAATACAGTTTCCCGTTTGAGTCAAAACCTTTCATTTGCCACCATTATTCGGTATTCTACAGAAACTATGGCACAGCAATTAGAACAGATCCGGCATTCTCTCGCTCACCTGCTCGCCGCGGCAGTCATGAAGCATTTCCCCGATGCACAGCGCACCATCGGTCCCGCTATCGAAACGGGATTTTACTATGACTTTCTCTTCCCTACCCCGATCAGCGAACATGACCTTGAAAAAATAGAGGCAACCATGCGCAAGCTCCTGCCCACATGGACAGCATTTGCGCACCGCGAAGTCTCCGAAGCCCAAGCTCGCGAAGTGTTCAAAGGAAACCCGTTCAAGCTCGAACTCATTGAAGAAATCGTCAGTAAAGGTGAAAAAATCACCCTCTACACCAGCGGCGACTTCACTGATCTCTGCCGCGGAGGCCACGTAGAAAACCCGGCACAAGAAATCCCTGCCAATAGTTTTAAGCTTGAAAAGCTCGCGGGTGCGTACTGGCGCGGTGATGAAACAAAAGCACAACTTACCCGCATCTATGGGCTCGCCTTTGAATCGAAAGAAAAACTTGAAGCACACATCACCATGGTTGAGGAAGCAAAAAAGCGCGACCACAAGATTCTCGGGCCTGCGCTTGATCTCTTCACCTTCTCTGATCTCGTTGGCGCTGGCCTTCCCCTTTGGACACCAAAAGGAACCCTCCTGCGAAATGTACTCGATGACTTTGTGTGGTCACTCCGCGCCAAGCGTGGCTACATGAAGGTAGAGATCCCTCACATCACGAAGAAAGACCTCTACGTCACCTCGGGCCACTGGGAGAAATTTAAAGACGACCTCTTCCGTATCACTACGCGCGAGAAGCATGAGTTTGCCATGAAGCCGATGAACTGCCCTCACCACACGCAGATCTACGCACGCAAGCAGTGGAGCTACCGTGAATTACCCCAACGCTATGCGAACACCACCACGTGCTATCGCGATGAACAGTCGGGCGAGCTCTCGGGCCTCTCACGCGTGCGAAGCTTCGCGCAAGATGACGCGCACGTCTTTTGCCGCATGTCACAAGCCCGCGAAGAGTTTTTGAAAGTGTGGGACATTGTTCACGAATTCTATGCCCCATTTGGCTTTGCACTCCGCGTTCGCCTCTCACGCCACGACCCCGCACACCCCGAAAAATACCTTGGCGACCCACAACGCTGGGAGACTGCAGAAGGCATTTTGCGAGACATTGTTGCAGAAAAGAACGTTGATGCGATTGATGGCCTTGGCGAAGCCGCATTCTATGGTCCAAAGCTCGACTTCCTCGCGCAAGATTCTCTTGGCCGCGAGTGGCAAGTGGCCACCATCCAGCTCGACATGAACATGCCAGAGCGTTTTGACCTCACCTGCGTAAATGAAAAAGCAGAGAAAGAGCGCATTGTGATGATTCACGCCGCGATCATGGGTTCGATCGAACGCTTCCTCTCCATCGCCATCGAGCACTTTGCAGGAGCATTCCCACTCTGGCTTGCACCCGTGCAGGTTGCCGTCCTCCCTATTTCAGAAAAACAGCTTGAATACGCACAAAGCGTTGTTGCTTCACTCACCGCCGCAGGATTCCGCGTAGAACTTCGCGATGAGAACGAAAGCATCGGAAAGAAAATCCGGGCCGCAGAGATGATGAAGATTCCATATCTCCTCGTAGTTGGCGCAAAAGAAGCTGAAGCGCAAGCCGTTGCCGTACGTCAGCGTGGCGCCGGTGACACGGGAGCGGTATCACTCGAATCATTTATACAAAAGGCAGCCGCAGAGATTACCGCAAAAACAGCGTAAGAAAAAGGCCCCCGGTGAAGTGAGAGATGCATAGTTTCGCCCGCAGGCTTCTATGACTTACTCTGCTATACACTCCACGCAAGGGGGCCGGGTGCTACTCGGATAACATTATGGGCCGCGATGCCCTCCTGCTTCCTTTCGCGTCCCCGCCTTCAGGCGGGAACTTGTGTCTACGTCACCCAGGGATTCAGATTACCTGTCCCCGGGCCTGGTTATGCTGTTATGCTGTCCGCTTACTGGGCCTCGAGCCCGGTGCGGGCGCTGGCAACCTTGGTAGCCATTGCGTATATCTTACCATATGGTATATATTCTGTCAAATGTCTCAAAAAGGCGCCCAGGATAAGCCAAAACTTATCGTCATCGCCGGCCCAACGGCATCAGGAAAATCTGATCTCGCCATTCACCTTGCCCGCACTCTCAATGGCGAGATCATTTCCGCAGATTCACGGCAGGTGTATAAGGGCATGGATATCGGGACTGGAAAGGTCACGAAGCGTGAGCAGAAACTCGCGCGACATTGGTTGCTTAATATCGCCTCCCCCATGCGCCAATACACCGTGGCTCATTTTGTACGCGATGCTACAAAAGCAATTCGCGATATAGCTAAGCGCGGTAAGGTACCCATTATCTGCGGCGGGACGGGTTTTTGGATTGATGCGCTTGTGTATGGCACTTCTATTCCTAATGTAAAACCTGACTCACAACTACGTGCGAAGCTCCAAAAACTTTCAGCTCCACAACTTTTTACTAAGCTCCAAAAGCTTGATCCTGCCCGCGCCAGCTCTATTGACCGCCACAACCCCGTACGCCTCATTCGCGCGCTCGAGATCGTCATGAAAACAGGCAGGCCGGTGCCCCAACAAAGCGCCACTATGCCTTATGGCGTCCTTTATCTCTGCGTTTCGCGTAACACGGAAGAGCTACAAGCTCGTATTAAAAAGCGTCTCGACGCACGTTTGCACCAAGGGATGATTGCCGAAGTGCAAAGACTACACACGCAGGGCGTGAGTTGGAAAAAGCTAGAATCCTTTGGACTTGAGTATCGCTGGGTTGCGCGCCTTCTCCAAAAGAAGATCACGCGCACCGAAATGCGCACCGCACTCCTCCACGACATCATTGCCTACGCCAAGCGCCAGCTCACCTGGTGGCGAAGGAATAAAGAAGTGCGGTGGATTACGCCACCGCGATAGGAATGTTGCGAAAGAATAGCAATGACGTGCCCGCTTTTCTTTTTATTGAAGCGCTTTGAGAATCAGCTCTTGAGCAACTTGTGGATTTGCTTTCCCTTTTGATGCGGCCATGACTTTGCCCACAAGGAATTTCAAGGGAGCTTCTTTCCCTGCTTTAAAATCTGCAACTGCCTTTTCATTCTCTGCGAGCACGCGCGATACAATTTCTAAAAGTGCTCCGGAATCGGAAACTTGCGCAAGGTCTTTCTCTCGAATAATGGCCTCTGGCGATGCGCCATTCTCAAACATGCCGGCGATGAGTGCCTGCGCACCCGACGAAGAAACCTCTCCGTGGAAGACTCGCACAATTGCATCAGCAAAATGTTCTGGAGAAATAGGACACTGCGAAATTGGCAACCCAGCGGCATCGAGGTGGCGCACCAGTTCCGTCATGAGATAGTTTGAGGCAAGCTTATATAAACGCGGTACATGCTCCGCGCTCGGACGATCTAAGTGCGAAAGCTTTTCAAATGAGCCAAGCTCGCTGGCGACGTGTTCAAAATAGTCACCGAGC
Source organism: Patescibacteria group bacterium (assembly GCA_038064455.1). GTDB lineage: Bacteria > Patescibacteriota > Minisyncoccia > 2-02-FULL-40-12 > GWA2-44-9. Next base: position 11,792 of record JBBTTB010000011.1, read on the forward strand.
GGACGGTTCGTGGTCATTACTTCAATGTCGTGCTCGGGAAGGGCGTATTCTTGCGTAAAACGAGCGCGGCGCTCTGCCGGGAGTTCTGGGACGCGTATCTGCACATCGACAAGCCATTCCGGCGTAAGCACGATAGGTGGCAAATCCGGCTCCGGGAAATAGCGATAGTCTGCGGCACCTTCTTTGATGCGTTGTGAAACGGTTAATCCCTGCATCTCATCCCATCCGCGCGTTTCTTGAATCACACGCTCGCCAGAGCGAAGCACGTTCGCTTGGCGCTCCATTTCATAGGTCGCGGCGCGTCCAGCGGCATTAATCGAGTTGATGTTCTTTACTTCTACCTTCGTTCCGGTGCCCGGCGCGTCGCTTGGAGCCATGGAGATGTTTACCTCAACACGCATCTGCCCCTTTTCCATATCAGCATCGGAAACACCCGCGTAGCGAAGGATAAGGCGAAGCTCTTCTGCAAATGCAACCACCTCTTCTGCAGAGGTAAAGTCGGGCTTTGTTACGAGCTCCATGAGCGGGACTCCAGCGCGGTTAAAATCTAAAAGCGTATCGCTCCCGTCGGCGCTGTGATATGACCTGCCAACATCTTCTTCTAAGTGAATACGCTCGATGCGAATGGTCTTTGGCTTTCCGTTGGCGCCCAAGATATTCAACGCGCCATCTTTGCAGAAAGGTCGTTGGTATTGGGTGATCTGATATCCTTTGGGAAGATCGGGGTAGAAATAGTTCTTACGCTCAAAGAATGTTTCGGGATCAATCGTGCACCCCAGCGACATGCCTGCGAGCGCCACCTTGCGGATGGCTTCCTCGTTTGCAACCGGAAGCGTGCCCGGATGCCCCATGCAAATAGGACAAATGTTTGTGTTCGGGCGCTTCTCGTCTGGATCGTTCAAAGACGCGCAGAACATCTTCGTGCGCGTCTTAAGCTCGACGTGAATTTCAAGGCCAATAGTAGGCGTATATTCCATACGAATACCCAACGGTAGCATGTTTTTTGAGCAAAAAAAAGCGCTCCCCGAGCTCGAAAGCTAGAGGGACGTTCTTCTGGTTACGCCACGCATAGCGGAGAGAACTTGTGGTGCACGCGAGCGAGAATCTCGTGGTGGATTTCTTCGACGCTTTTCACTCCATCGTCAACGATGGCAGTGCAGTTTGGAGAGCAGGTGATCCACTCCCTGAACCCCTCATGCACGCGATGGTGGAACGCGAGCTCCTCCTGCTCAAGGCGGTCCAGCTTACCACCGCGCGCAATCGCGCGACGCATGCCTTCTTCAGGATCGATCAGGATGACGATCTGGAGATCCGGCATCAGCCCGCCAGTCGCGAGCTTGATCGCCTGCATTCGCACAGCGCGATCGCTCATATCCCGAGCCACGAGCTGATAGGCAAACGTGGAGCCGACGTAGCGATCGCTCACCACCCAGTCACCACGCTGGAGCGCTGGCTGTACGATCTCGCGAACGTGTTGGGCCCTGTCAGCAAGGAAGAGAAAGAACTCGGCGTCGGGATACAGTATGGTGTCCCGCGGAGCAAGTAACACCTCGCGAACTCCTCGGCCAACCGCGGTCCTCGCACCTGGCTCTTTCGTGAGCACGACGTTACGCCCGTAAAAACCCGAGAGAACCGAGGCAAGGCGACGCGCTTGAGTGGTCTTGCCAGATCCCTCCATCCCTTCGAATGTGATAAACGGCATGCGCGCCTCCCCCGTAAAGAACGACGCCCCTCTGGGCGTCATTCAGTCTAATTGAGATGTGAGAAGAAGGCAACCTTACTTCACTTCGGAGGAGCGACAAATAGTCTATCTCCCCGCCGAGAAAAAAATCTATTTTAAAAGATACTCAAAATAATCGCTACCCCAAGCCAAAATAGTCCCGCCTGGTTTCAATAACTTTTCCGATTTTTCTTTAAATTTTACATACTCTCCTAAAAACTTGGATGAAATATCCGGCCAAATATCTCCTATTATACAATCATATTTCTTATCTTCCGATAAATCATAGAAATCAGATATCGTCACGTTGCCGTGTATTTGGCCGAGCTCTTTCATTTTTTCTATCACGTCGCCAGATTTTTCAACGGTATTTATTGATTTGACCTTGTTATTCTTTAGCAAGAATTCTTGTACAATCCCAAGCCCATAACCAGCAACCAAAACATCACCGAACGACTTGGTGGCTAAATCCATCTGCAGGCCCCTCTCTTGTACGGTGTCCCACATCCACAAATAGCCATCGACATACATAAACCTGTCTCGGTTATGAGTTAATATTTCTACGGACATAAATAGAATTTCCTATTTTGAGTTACTTCACCTCTATGCCCATAGAGCGGGCGGTGCCTTCCATGATCTTCATTGCAGCCTCTACATCGTTTGCATTGAGATCCTGCATCTTCTTCTCGGCGATTGCTCGTACTTGTGCCTTAGTGACGGAACCAACTTTCTTCTTATTCGGTTCGCCTGAACCCTTTTCGAGGCCTGCGGCTACCTGAAGAAGATAGGCTGCTGGCGGAGTTTTAAACTCAAGAGAGAATGAACGGTCATCGTAGATAGTAACAATGACTGGCGTGACCTCACCCGGACGATCTTTCGTTGCGTCATTAAACTGCAGAACAAATTGCTGTAAGTTAATACCGGTAGGACCAAGTGCCGTACCTACTGGAGGCGCTGGCGTTGCGCGGCCACCGGGGATCTGAAGTTTTGCGACTGCTTTGATATTCTTTGCCATGTATACGTGCTTTGCGCGGGAGAAGCGTCACCGCACTAAAGCGATAAGCCAAACGAGTATATACTACAACTTCTTCATCTGCAAGAAGTCAAGCTCCACGGGCGTTTCGCGACCAAAGATCGTTACTAATACTTTGACGCGACCGCGCTCTGGATCAACCTCTGCGATTTTACCATCGAAGTCCTTGAAGGGGCCGTCAGTGATTTTCACACGCTCCCCAACTGCAATGTCTACTTGGTATGAAGGCTCCTTCGCGCCAGAGCGGGCAAGGAGATCGTTCACTTCCGACGCAGAGAGTGGCGTTGGCACCGTGCCAGCACCGATAAACCCAGTCACATTTGGCGTGTTGCGCACCACGTACCACGATGCATCGTTAACGAGCATTTCTACCAGTACATAGCCAGGAAAGATTTTTTCTTCGATTGTTTCGCGTTTGCCGTTACGAATGCGGATCTTCTTCTCTTTTGGCACGAGAATGTTAAAAATCTGGTCTTCAAAACCAAGCGTCTCCACGCGCTGCTTTAAGCTACGAGAGACGTTATCTTCGTAGCCAGAGTATGTATGAATGGCGTACCAGCGACGTTCTTCAATGTTTGCTTGCTTTGCCATAGATTAAGAAACGATAAGCGTAAGGATATACGCGAAAAGCGCATCCAAAACGCCAAGATAGGCAGCCATAACGATGGTGATCGCAACAACAACACCCGTATAGCGGATGACTTGTGCGCGATTTGGCCAACTCACTTTTGCTAACTCTGTGCGTACTTCTTGTAAAAAGGTAGTCATGTCGTGGTAGAGAAAAACGCCCGGGGGCGCTTACAGACGATAACGATAGCACGTCTGAAAGCGAACGTCAATTCCCTTTTAAATGTCGATATTCTGCACACTGCGCGCATGCGACTGGATGAACTTTTTGCGGGGCAATACATCAGCGCCCATGAGGATATCGAAGGTGTGATTTGCCTTCTCTGCATCGGCGACGTTCACCTGATACAACAGGCGACGCTTGGGATCCATCGTGGTCTCCCACAGTTGTTCTGCGTTCATCTCTCCCAAGCCTTTGTAACGCTGGATGGATACGCCAGAGATCTTCTGCTCTCCTGCGCTCTCATCTACGGCGGGAGCGGCGCCATCAAGTGCCTCAACCTCCCACTCATCATCCGCAGTTGCTTTCTTCTTTTTTGCCTTTTCTTTTTCGGCGGCAGCCGCACCGATTTCTTTAAGAATGCCGTCTCGTTCGGCATCAGAGTAGACATAGCGCACCATACTCCCCTTTGCGATGCGGTACAGCGGTGGCTGTGCAATGTAGATGTGCCCCGCACTGATAAGCTGCGGGAAGTAGCGATAGAAAAGCGTGAGCAATAGGGTGCGAATGTGCGCCCCATCGACGTCAGCGTCGGTCATAATCACGATCTTGTGATAGCGAAGTTTCGCGATATCGAATTCTTCAGCGATCGCGGTGCCGAGCGCGATAATCAACGCACGCACTTCTTGGGAGGCAAGCATTTTATCTAAACGAGCACGCTCAACGTTCAAGATTTTTCCACGCAACGGCAAGATAGCTTGCGTCTTGCGGTCGCGACCCATCTTCGAGCTACCACCTGCGCTGTCTCCCTCTACGATAAAAAGCTCTGATTCAGACGCATCGCGGCTCGAGCAATCGGCAAGCTTCCCCGGAAGCGTCATGCCTTCCAACGCACCCTTGCGAAGCACTGTTTCGCGAGCTGCCTTCGCGGCCAAGCGCGCCTTTGATGCCAAGATGACCTTTTCTAAAATACCACGCGCATCCGTAGGATTACGCTCCAACCAATCGGCCAGTTCTACGTTGGTGGCCGCTTCAACAGCAGTGCGCGCCTCGGTATTGCCCAGCTTTGCCTTTGTTTGCCCTTCAAATTGGAGTTCTTTCGATTGAATCTTTACGGAAATGACTGCGGTAAGACCCTCACGCACATCTTCCCCTGAAAGGTTGTCGTCCTTCTCTTTGAGGAATCCGTTCTTTCGAGCGTAGTCGTTCAGGGTGCGCGTTAGTGCAGTCTTAAAACCGGTAAGGTGCGCGCCACCTTCCGTAGTGTGGATGTTGTTTGCAAAACTGATGTCACGAGGCTGGAGATCATCAACATACTGGAGCGCGACCTCTACAAACACGCTTTCTTCCTGCTTTGCGGCATAAAAAATATTCTTGTGCTTCGCGTCCATGTCGCGATTCAAAAAGCCCACATACGAAACGATGCCACCCTCAAAATAAAACGAGTACGGGAGCACCTGTGGTTCTTTCTCTCCCTCAACTTTTAATGGATTGCGTGCGTCAATAACGGTGATTTTTACGCCACGAGAAAGGTAGGCCTGTTGGCGCAGGTGAGATAAAATTTTATCCGCATCAAATGCGATCTCTTTAAAGATTTCCGGATCAGGATCAAAGGTAATCGTGACTCCCGTTCCTTCGGCACTCCCTACGCGGCGCACCGCCTTCTTTGGCTTTCCACGCTCGTATTCTTGTTCGTACAGCCCGCCATCACGACGCACCTCCGCCTTTAGATAGACTGAAAGCGCGTTCACCACCGAGACACCAACACCGTGCAAACCGCCAGCAACCTTATATGCACCGCTATCAAATTTACCACCAGCATGGAGCGTAGTAAGCACCGTTTCCAGCGCAGAGACACCCGTCTGCTTGTGTTTCTCGACAGGGATACCGCGGCCGTTATCTGAAATACTTACACGACCATTGGGAAGCAATGAGACCGTAATATCAGTGGCGTGGCCAGCCATCGCTTCGTCGAGCGAGTTGTCAAAAACCTCCCACACGAGGTGGTGGAGACCGTCAGGCCCCGTGGACCCAATATACATGCCAGGACGCTTGCGAACTGGCTCTAAGCCCTCCAGAACATAGATATCCTGGGCGGTATATGAGGAAGTGTTTTTACCAGCCATGTGTAGTTCTATTCTACGCTGATAACGCGGGATATTCAACCCTTGCCAGTGCCCAAAAACTACCGCATATCTGCCTTAAAAAGGCTCGCCGTTTCGGCATAGATCTTCGCTTGGATAGGGTCGATTTCTTCCGTGGTAAGCGTGCGCTCGTTGCTACGATACACAATGCGGTAGGTGTAACTCCGTCGGTCGGCACCAAACTTCTCTACGTTCTCATAGGTGTCGAGTAGCTTCACTTCCTCAACAAGGTCACCGCCAATGTCACGGATAACATCAAAATAGTTATTGGGAATGAAGTCGTTTTGCACCACGAATGAAATATCACGAGTGATCGGCGGGAACTTACTCACCGGCACAAAGGTGTGGCCGAGCTGTAACTGCGACTTCACGCGCACATCCGCAGACCACAAGAGCCGAATATCAGGCAGTGCCATACTAATAATCGCAAGGCGCTCAAGTCCAAAACCGAATGCCCACCCCGTGTATACCGCAGGATCAACGTTCAGCTTTTCCAAAACACTTGGATGCACAATACCTCCGCCAAGCACTTCGATCCACCGGTCGCCCACCTTCACTTCCATCTCAAGACTCGGGTGCGTGTAGGGAAATGTATCTTCATTAAAACGGTATTCGATCTCCCCTCCATAGAGCCCCTTTGCCACTTCAACGAGCGCCTCTTCCAAATCTGCGCGAGAGAGATCTTTCTGCGCCTTAGGCACCATGTACAGCCCATCCATCTGATGGAAGATGTTCATATGATTGCGATCAATCTCATCTTTACGATACACCTTCCCATGCGAGAAGACGCCAAAGGCTTCATTGTTCGCGATACGTTCACGCACCACGTCAGACGCAAAGTAGTAGTACCACATCACCGTGGTGTGCGTGCGCAAGATGTGCGCGTCCGTTACATAGTAGGTATCCGAACGACTGCGCGCGGGGTGATTCGCGGGAAAGTTAAAGAGATCAAAACTCATATCAGCACGCACGATTTCTGGAACCTCAATACGGTCAAACCCCTTAAAATAGGGGCGCTCTACAATGCGACGCACGAGTTCGGCGATAGGGCTCTCTGGCGTGCGTGAGAGATCGGGCATCTCTAAATAACGCTTAAGGCGTGCACCGTCAGCATCGCTTCGAGTCTGCAAATCATCGCGATGCGTTCGCTCTTCAGAGCGATCAATCTGGATATCTATACCTTCTGAACGAGTGATAAGTAATGGCATATACGGTAAAGAATATGTGAGAGTGTAGCACAGCGTGTTGAGCTCTGCATCTTGACCTTCGTCTGAAAAATTGGTATTCCTTTCTCTTGAAGGAGGCCACATGCAAAACGAGATCAGAGAGGGCACACGGCTCTTGGTGATCAACCCGAACATGCCCATGTTCGGCGAAGTGTTCGTCGTACGGATACTGCCGCCCGATGGCCCAGGGGTCGCTCTGTGCGTCAAAGAAGGCGCAGTAAGCAACGCTCCGATGTCGCAGTTCTTGCTGCCCAACAGTGGGCACTGGCAGATGGATGACGTCATGATCGTATCCGCAAGCCAGTTGCCACTCGATGGGAGAGCCTCGCGCGCACTCAAGAACGTACGGGCCACGCTCATCCCATGGTGGGAGGCAATCCGTGGATACGACCGATCGTCCGGAACCCTGCAGTCACGCAGAGACTACCAGCAACACATCATGCGTCTGGCGTGGAGCTGGGCCTCATGAGTGTGCCCCAGCAGTTCGGGATCGTCACCGACCCCGACAACCAGCTCTTCGGGCTCTCTTGCATGATCAGCAAGGTCACGCCCGCGGGTTGGTGTACGGTGCGCATGGGTAATCTCGAGGCGCGCCTGCAGGAGCACACGTGCCTCGACACACCCGACGTACCACAGGTAATGCGTATTGCGTCGCCCGAAAATCGAGCCACGTTGATCGGGCGAGCCCTGCGCAACATGCAGGTGGCACTGCGCCACCTTGCGGCCAAGACGCGCAATCAAGACATCCCCTTCGCCGAGCGCCAGTCCGCGCGCGGCGAGTTCATGAAGATCCTCTACTCTACCACCCAAAGCACACGGTAGGGAGGGCCCGCCCCGCAACACATCGCGGGGCTTTTTCTTTTGTTCGAATCCGGCCTTGTAAAAGCTATGCAGCCCCGAGTGGGGCTGTATGTATCGTGCGCGGGCGGCCGGATTCGAACCGGTGACCTCTTCCGTGACAGGGAAGCGCTCTAACCAGCTGAGCTACGCCCGCAATCCTGTAGCCTATATAGGTTACTTGGTTTTTAAACAAAATTCAACCTTTCGACCCTAACTCTCGAGCTCCGGATGCCACAGAAAGTAATCGATTTCTCGCTCACCATCCATAGTTATTGAGTGCTCACGTGGCACGCCTTCGGCGCTCATGTTGCTCACGGCCCGATCTTCGCCAACCACAAAGCCGATGTGACTGTGATGGGATCCATCTTGGTAGGGACGCTCCTTCCAGACGATCACGCTTCCTACGCGCGGAGTGTCATTGCGCTCCCACCCAAAGTTCTGCAGATCGCGCACCGTGCCAGAAACGGTGGCATGCCGCTCCATCGCTAGCCCCCACAAAAGGAGAACTGACGAAACGAAGGTCGCGCATGCGAGATTGCCGTCATCAGCGATGTCTCGCTCAACGCCGTTAACTTCGGCGAAGAGGTTCCGGAACATATGATTCTCGCCACGGGCCGCGTTGCGGATCATGGCAAGGTAACTTTTGGTACGCAGAAGCTTTACACTCATAGCCCGCATAGTACCAAAATCCTCCCCACAAGCACAAGAAAACGAAAGGCCCCCGAAACATTGAGGGCCCAGCCGCACACTCGGCTATCGAGTACGCGGGAGCGAGCACGCAAGCTTCACGCGATAGAATCGCGCGGCTTGCATCTGCGAATCCTGCGGGAGCGTTGTGTCTGGCCAGCGCGTTCCCGGCTCACGAAACTGCATGAGCCACAGCGCGCGCTGCTCTGCGAGGGTAAGCCCCGCATATTCCCAGCTCACTGACGTGCGTGACATGAGCCCCTCTGCGTTGTGCAGATGAGCCAAGCCAAGCACGTGCACCAGCTCGTGTACGAGCGTGTGCTCATCGAAGTATTCGGGACGAACTTCGACGAACGCCTCCTCTATTGTGTCACCGTCCAGAAGGGTCCACGCCCACCCCGCAATGGTGTCGGGGATGTTGTGGGTGATGTAGATGTAGGCTCGCACAGCGTCTTCAGGCATTGCTTGCCCAGGTCGCCGCTCTACCAGCTTAATCCACGGCACAAATGGTTGCAGATACGCGATTGCTCGCGTGAGCGCCTTTGGATCGTGCACGGCATCCGTTGAATCCATGAGCGAGATCACCATCACGCCCGCCGTGGGGCGCGTGAACGGCTTTCCCGCCTCGTTCCCAGCGGTGCGATAGAAAAGCTCGTGGAGCGTCATGAGCTCGTTCTCATCGCCCGTTGGAATGAGCTTCACGGTTGCACCATCCGTCGGCGCGATTGCCATGCGCGGAAGGAATCCAACCGCACTAGCGGCAAAGAAACTTTCCGCAGGAACCGCGATCTGTGCGCCAGCACCAACGACCACATCGTGCGCATCGCGCACGTACGCCGTCACACTGCCGCCCCCTCCCAAGGCAGCCGCATCACGGAACTTGAGGGTTACGTCTTCCGCGAACGCAGAAGACGTAACGAGAACCGCGACCACGATCAAGCGCATGCCTACCCGCCTCCATGCTACATATTATGCATTAAAAACAAAGAATTGCAAGAAACATTAATACATACAGAAAAACAAAAAGAGCGTTGCGAGAGGGTAAGGATTGGGGGCCTTCTCTTGCAACGCTCAGTGGTAGAAACGGAGGATCACTCCGCGCCTACCGAGGAACAGGAACTAGTGCCTCAACAACGGGCACTCGATCTCGACGACGGAGTGCGCCATCGAGAGGGCTGCAGTGACGTCCCTGTCGTTATCCGGAGCACTGGTCCCCGGACGCCGACGGAACATCATGCGGAAGACGTAGGCTTCAAATGAGGAAAAGCGATTCCCTCCCTGGCCACCAGTTACACTCATCGTATCACGGAGGTCCAAGGAGTGACCAAGGCCGAGACCGTGACCAAGCTCGTGGCACATCGCCCTCCCAGATGCTGCAGCGAGGTCCTTGAATCGCACGCGCGTACTCGACACGATATTCCCAGTGAAAGCGTTCCCGGTAGAGCCCACCGACGCAAGCGCCGGGTCGATGAGTAGGGCGAACTGCGTGCCCGCTCCACCCACCGAAACGCTCGCCCTTTGCGTTGCTGCGGTCATCTCGCCAGCACAAGCATTGATCACGTTCATCGCCTGTGCATCTGCGGAGATTTCCGCCGACGGTGCGAGGCCAATGGCACCCGCCGCAGGGCGAGAGAGCCGTCGTCCAGGCCCCCACTCGTTGTAGACCAGCGCATCGATGTACGCGCCAGAGACGTGGCTCGTGTCCCAAAGGTACACGTTCCAGGGGCCCTCACCCCGGTACGCCGTGTTGAAGTCGCGATGGCCGGGAGCCGAGATGTCCACCGCATCGCCCGAACGGAGCGACATGGAGACTTCGCCAGTTGAATTCGTCGTCACACGACCCGCAGGGGTCACGATCACGGCCCCAGCGATGGGCATGTCGTCCCATCCGCTGAAAACGCGGACGGAGACAGACTGCGTGCCCGGAGTGGGCGTTGCCGTCGGCCCCGGGGTGGGACCAGACGGGCTTCCTCCCCCCCCACACGCGGCAAGCGTGAGGGGGAGGATGAGAACGAGCGCGTTGCGCATGGGATTCCCTCCTTACCGCCGTGAGGCGGAGTTGAGACAAAACCCTACTCTGATGTAATTCCTGTTGTGAGGGTACTAGATATATTATACCACAAAAAAGAGCATTGTAGCAAGATGCTCTTTTTGCACCAAAAAGCCCCATTTCTGGGGCTTTTGGATATCCACCGCTATTGCGGCAGTACTTCCTTCCACTTCGGAAGTGGCAGTGTTTCTACCGTAACATTCTGGCTTGCAGGGGTTACAGGGCAGGTGTATCCGTTTCCATCAGCGGCCTGCATGGTTGCGGCATACGTCCCCTCTGCAGTGTATGCGTGCGATGTTGTCCCAAGGTTTGCACCGGGACCAGCGCCCGCACCATCACCGAAGGTCCACGTCCACGATGCACACGCTTGCGGATTACCACCAGCGTTGTAGCACACCGCTTGCGAAGTGAATACCACGCTTTGGTTAACGCGCGGACTCTGTGGTAACACCGAGAAGGTAGTATTCGACGGGTATTGGTTTTGTGGCGAAGACCAGGACTGCTGGTTCACCGCGCACCCGGGACCCGTGCACAGTGACATGTTTGCGTAGCTCGAAACAAGACCGCCAGCATCATATGCTCGTACTCGCGCATAGTATGTTCTGTTAAAAGTGAGCTGTCCCTGCGGAATGCCGTATGATGTTGCAGAAGAAGAGATTTGCCCGGAATCATGGTTCACGCTGGTAAAACCAGCATTGTCATCTATCTGCACTTGGTAGGCGCTCTGTGTGTCTCCGGAATCATTAAACGTCCACGACACAATGCCTCCGGGCCCAAGGGCACAGTAGTCGGGTTCGGCGAGGCGCACGCCACTCACCGTTGGCGCGCTGTTTGCCGCAACGGTTACCGTGACACTATCTGCAACGCCGTCACAGGTGAGTGTATAGATGTTCGTACTGGTAAGTGCGCCCGTGGATTCACTGCCGCTGGTTGGTTTAGCCCCCAACCATGCGCCAGACGCCGTGCATGCAGAGGCATTGCTGGTGCTCCATGAGAGTGTAGCGCTCGCGCCGTTCTGGATACTGCACGAGTTTGCGCTGTTGCAGAGTATATCTACGGTAGGAACGGGAGCGTAGGTCAGCGTCCATGAGAGCGTTACGGTGCCGTCAACATTACCACGAGTCTGTGTAGCGCCTGGTGAAACGCTCTGCAGGGTGTATGTGCCCGTGTCTCCCGCAGAAAGGGTGTAGTCTCCTACGCCAGCGAGCGAACCGGACGGCGAGCTATACCCATTAGAGCCAGAGAGCGGACATTCGCTATTTTTGGCTGTTGCCGGGCATGAAATACTCCACGAGCCTCCGCTGATGGCGTTGCCGGATGTATCTTGTACGTTTACCACAATATCTACCCACTTTGTGGTTGATGCGTTGTATTCGTCGTCATCGTTAACATCCGCGCAACCAGGATCATTTGGATAATCAGCCAACCCATCTCCATCGTCGTCAGCCCTATTCGCACAAGCAAACGGCAACGGCGGCTCATTGTTCGGACCCTGCACCGTCTCTGAAAGATACTCATACTCTGGCATACCACTCCAACACTCAGTGATAAACGTGTTATCGCCAGAGTTGAGCGGAATGTTGTTTTCTCTAAAGGTAATGTTTGTTGCTCCATCAAGCTTTTCTACGGAGCCACCCGGCCACACGCTCGTCAGGTACACATTCCACGCACTACCACCGTTACCCGCACCAGTAACGAGATTCGCTTTTGTGTTCTGTGAATGGGGCGATACATTCTGTACGCAATTCATGGGACACGTATTTACGTCCACACCCATCTGGCAGGCAGCCAACAAAATAGCCGGTTTCACCACAGGGATTGCTACGGCGATAATGGCGGAAATGAATACAATGCGAAGTGCGTTCATCATATTAGCGTTGGATAAAAATGACTCGTGCCGATGATTCAGACTGAATACCGGTCACCACTACATCAATGGACTGCGCAAAGCGGTCTGCTTTCAGGGTAAAGACGCCGTTGCGATCGTCATCGGTGGTAATGTTCCACTCGGAATTTTTGAGGAACATGCGATACGCCGCGGCGAGGCGCGCTGGCTCATCTTTTGTTTTTGTGCGAATCCACAGGGGCTTGTAGTTGTCTGGGTATGCCGGATCTACCAATGCACCGCCACCGGTTACTTCTGGCATGGTGCCGAGCACAACATACGGAGGCATGCCGTTGGGCATGTTGCTCTTTGAAGCGGCAGAGATTTCTGGCAGTTTTATAGAAAAAGAATACGTCCCCGGCTTCATGTCACCACCCGAACGCGTCGTGAAGTATGCGACGACGATCACCGCAAGAAGTACTCCTGCACCACTCAACAACGTACGACGTGATTGCATGTCCATGTGCCTCTATTGTATCACTCTTGGTGCGCGCGCATTGCTGTTTCTGTGTGGATAAAGAAAGCCCCCAATAGGGCTTATTGACCTATCCAGTGTTTGTTGTATAATTGATTTCCTAAGGAGGTCGGCATGCGAGTGAGGGCGTTCTTTCCCTGGCAGAAGAGGGATGACGTGGTGCACACAGTCGCCCGGAAGCTGGCACTGCGCCACTGGCGCCTCATGGTGCGTCACATTTCCGGGCGGAAGTGGAAGCTCGTTGCCATCGAGGCGACGAGTCTGCGCGACGCCATCATCGTTCTGCTCAAGTCGTAAGGCCGCTGACAAAATCAGTGGCCCATGGTTCCGCTTCTTGACGCTTGCCGCTCTCTGCGACAAGCGTTTTTTCTTTTGCATCAAGCGCCTCCACGGCAATGCGCGCCGATTGTAGCACCTTACGTACACGCTCATCGTTTTCTGCGGATGGTGCAAGTGCACGTTCAATCGCCCGCAATTGCATAGCTACAATGCGACGAAAACTCGCCCCAAGCGAAGATGACGCGAGTTCTTGGCGTGCCGCACGGCGTACATCCGCGTTTAGAGAAATGAGCCGCGCGAGATGTTCTACAAATACTTGCAGAGCGGCGTTATCGGCAATTCCTAGAAGCACACGCGGAACCACAGCGCGGCCGCGCTCTTCGGAAAGTTCTGCGGCAAGGTATTTTATTTCTGTTACGTAGCTTGCATCATCAACGAGCGCATCGAGCTTTGCCTCCCCGTGTTTGCCCGCAAATACATCAAGCGCAATGGTCGCAACTTCGCCATGCTCACCCGCCACTTCCCACACAAGATCTACTTTTCGAAAAAGATCATCAAACTCGGAAGCTTTTGAAATCACTCCCGGGAGCCACGCATTCCCGGCTTCAAGTAATCCAGCCTCCATCGCTCGCGAAAACAACCCTTGATCACTGGTGTCTACCTTTGCATGGAATGACGCTATCCTTGCACGATCATGTGCAATCTCTTCCGGGGTATATACATCGGAAAACGATTCAAGTTTCGGCGCTTCTTGCTTGAATTGTTCATAGAGACGCTCGAGTGCTTCACGCGCAGTGAGCGTAAGCTTAAGTCGCGTCGATCCGGGCATGATCTCACTCATAGACGAATAGCATTAGCGATGATGCTGTCGAGGTCGCTGATAGGCACGCGCTTTTGTTCTGCGGTGTCGCGATCGCGAATAGTTACTGTGTCGTTTTCGAGCGTATCAAAATCAACGGTGATGCAATACGGCGTGCCGATCTCATCTTGCGCGAAGTAGCGCTTTCCAATGTTGCCACGATCATCCCACGCAACCATGTACTTTTCACGGAGCGCGCCAAACACGATACGAGCTTTCGCAACGAGCTCTGGTTTGTTGCGCAGAAGCGGGAATACCGCCGCTTTGTATGGCGCGAGTTTTGAAGGAAGTGCCAACACTACGCGGTCCGGCTCTTCCCGATAGAACTCAAATAAAGTTGCCAAAAACAATCTATTAAAGCCTCCCGAACACTCAACAATAAATGGATTAAATCGCTCCCCTGTTTCTTGGTCGAAATAGGTCAAATCCTTCCCCGAATACTTAGCATGTTGGTCGAGGTCATAACTACCGCGGTGGTGAACGCCTTCAACTTCTTTAAGGCCGAGATCACCAAGCTTGATTTCAATATCCCACGCATCTTTTGCATAGAACGCGCGTTCGTCCTGATCGTGCTGACGCCAGCGGACGTGATCACCTAAGAATCCCAAATACTGAGTGTAGAATTCGAAACGATTTTTCTTCCACTCTTCATAGAACCTGTCGGCATCTTCGGGGCGGCAAAAGTATTGCACGTCCATCTGCTCAAACTCCCTGGTTCGTAGTAGAAAACTTTTCACCGTTATTTCATTCCGAAAAGCTTTTCCGATCTGCGCAATTCCAAAAGGCAGCTTAAGCCGCATTGTCTCTTGAACCGACTTATAATCTACGTAGATATTCTGACAGCTCTCTCCTTTTAGATAAGCTACCGTCGTTTCGTCTTCAACGGGCCCGAGGTGAGTTTTAACTAATAAATTAAACTTCTTAGCGCTCGAAAGTGGATTTCCATCAATACTTTTTAAAGTATTTTTCTTAACAATGTCGTCAACCTCTTGGGGGCTTAGAGCTCCTGCGTTTTCTAAAATACCCGCCTCTTCAATCAAGTGATCGGCTCGATAGCGTTTATGCGTCACTGTATCTTCCACCAGAAGGTCAGAGAACCCTCCCACATGCCCACTTGCTTCCCAAACCTTAGGGTGCAAAAAGATAGCGCCCTCGATTTCAACCACGTCTTCCCTACTTTCAACATTCCAATGCCGCCAAGCCTTTTCGAGGTTTTTCTTTAATAAGAACCCGAGAGGGCCGAAATCATACGTCGCGGCAAAGCCGCCGTATATTTCACTCGACGGGAAAACAAAACCGCGGCGTTTGGCGAGAGAAACAATCGTATCAAGTGACAATGTCATGGTGTGCTATTGTACGGCACCCTTATTGGGTTGGTCAACGAGATCATCAGTAGAGAGGGTGCGAGAGCTTGTGGTCATCACCTGCCCCGTGAAGGCATCGGTTGCTGTGAGTGATATGTTGCGCAAAAGCGTTATCGCCGATCCGCGCTGGACCAGTGAAGGAGTCACCGACACTTGGAACGCCGCATCTGGCTTTACACCAGAGAAACCGGCGCCCTGCGCAACGGATGCGAGCGACCACGTGACCGTGCTTGTGTTCGCGTTGTGCACCGGCGCGCCGAATCCGCCACTCCCCGCAGGACCGAGGAACTGCACGCCCGGTGGCAAGAGCGCTGAAACGGTAACGGCACGAATATCGTTACCCGGGTTCGCAACACTCCAACGCACTGTGTACATTGTTGCTTGGTCTACTTGGGGCGGGAATGGGCCCGACGCGCCAAGCGAAGGATCGGTGTGGTACACCTGCGTTCCGAGACTTGGTTGCGTGCTGATCTTTGTAGTGAGTGAATCTTGCGCGGTTATGTCTTCACCGTCTACGCCCGAAGGCACATTTGGTGTGATGAGATTTGCGCTTGCCTTCACTGAAAATGCGCGCGAACCGAATGAGCCGCTCGGGAATTGCTCTTTTAGCGCAATGGAGAATCGTGCCTCGCCGCTCGCTCCCGGTGGCAGTGCAGAAAACTGTGGCACGGCGGCAGAATTCCACGTGATCGTTTGCGTACCCCCGTCAAAGAAGCCGCCCTGCGTATTGAGCGTGGAAATATTGTACATGTCTCCCTCTAAACGGACGCCCAACGTGAGGCCGATGAGTGTCGTGTTTGATGTGTTGCGCCACCGCACATAGTAGTCGAGACGATCGCCAACACCTGCGACTACATCACGAGCACCTGCGATAGAAAGTTGCACGGAAAGGAGCGGGCTTGAAATGATCGTTGCCGCAGATGCCTTTTCGTAATCGAGATATTGCTCATTCACTTTACGCTGAAGCACGATGTCGAGCGTCTTTGTCTCGCGCTCTACGCCAGAAAGCGTTCCCGTCACCGCAATGCGGGCCCCCTTATTTTGTGCCAGCGTGCGAACGTCCCACACATTTGTCCCCTCGCTCGGCGCTGGCGTCGCACGCTTTGGCGTGAAGCCATCAGGAAATGTAAAAACAAAACGCAGGTCAGAGATATCGTCAGTGGTGGCGTTTCGATAATCTAAAATATACGAGACTTCTTGCCCCGAAATAGCGTTTGGGGGCACGGAAAGTGAAAGTGGCACGGGAAGCTCCGCAATCGTGGTGCTCACGGATGCACTCTTTTCAAACACCGAACGAAGTCCCTTCGCCGAGAATGCCATTTCTATGGTAGCGTTTTTAATGTTCCCCTTGTCTCCAATAAGATAGACCGTGAACGTCTGCTCCCCTGATTTTCCCGAAGAGACTCCTCCCACTTCGAGCACTTCATTCGTCGCGGGAGAGAAGACGCCATCGTTGTCTTGCACAGAACCATCGGGATAAAAGAGGCGCATGCGCACGTCGGTGAGATCTACTTTTGTATTGTTTTGCCACTTTGCCGTATAGGTTATTTGGTCCCCGGAAGATGCTTGGGGGGCGCCTTCAAGGAGAAGGACGACGTCACTCTCACGAAATGACGGCGCGCTGTAGAGGAGCATGCCAATGCTCACCACCACCAAAAGGCCCGCGAGGCCCATAAGCCATGCGAGCGCTTTACGAGAGCGGGGTTGCGCCGGAGTGATCCATGATTGTTCCATCATAGGTAGCATCATTGTAGCACAGCTCGCAGGAGTGGTAGAGATGCAAAGCGTGCACCAGCGGTCACTTCAAACTGGGCGCCCACATCTCCGATACCTGCGCCAGAAGCAGTAACCGAACCACGCGGCGCACAACTCGCGCACACACGCCCACCGATATCAGCATGTGTGAACCATCCATTAGGATGCTCTTCACGAAGGCAGAGCGCACACCGACCACGCGGGCCAGGGTATCCCAGCACTGTTAGTAGTGCTTCTTGGCGAGCCGTTATTGTGGCTCGCGTGAGAAGGCGGCCTGCATTCAAATCTTCATATGCATGTGTGAAAAAATCCCAGAGTGCTTCGTCTGGATCATGAAATGGGACGAGTCGCTCACAGGCTTCGCTCATGAAGCTTGCCATGGCGAGCGCAGGAAGCGAGGCGTGCATTTCGGGGTAGGCGTGCACCGTCTGCGCACTTGTCATAATCGGAAGCGCGCGGCCGCGCACCACGCCACAGGTAATTTGTGAAAACGCATCAGTGTGCATACGTTGCACTGACGTGCTCCGTTGCGCACCTTTTGCAACCAACACCATACGCCCCTCTTCGCGAGAGAATACACTTATGATGCGATCTCGCTCTCCTAAAGGACGTGAGGCGAGAATAAAAGCGTGAATTGTCATGAGCGAACACCAATCCAGACGCTCATCCCCGGGGCAAGTTCAACGGTTCGCTCTTGGTCAAGCATCGTATCGGCGTCTTTCTTTTTTACAAAAGCAGAAAGTACTGCGTCTTCGGCCATAGTATCTGTCCACGCAACCAATGCGGCAGATAGTTCTGCATGTTCAGTATACCACTGACAATAGACAGCATCTTGCACGCGATACCCCGCATCTTTACGCATGTCTTGAATGATACGCATGCATTCACGTGCGAATCCTTCAGCGCGAAGTTCAGGAGTAAGCGCCATATCGAGCGCGTCGGCTGGCGCCCCGTAGGCGAGCTCTTTCACGTTCAGCTCATCAGATACAATCGCCGCAATGTCTGAAGAAAATGCTTTTGGTTGCGCAATGAGCATGCGCGCCAATGGCTGACGCACGCGGATGTTATGCTCTTTGCGAAGTGCGAGACCGCGCGTTACTACCTCCTGCGCAAGGCGCATTTCTTCTTCGAGCGCTTCGTCGCGAGACGATGCATCAACTGTTGGCCATGCAGCAAGGTGGATACTCTCTTCCCCGCCACGCTCATGAAAGCCCATGCGCGTAGCGATATCTTCTGCAGTATACGGCGTAAATGGTGCCAACAACTTTGCGCACGTCAGTAGCGTGTCGCGCAGTAGCGGAAGTGCTTCTGCGCGCTTGCGCGAGCGGCGCAGCCACCACTTGGAAAGGTCATCGACGATAAACGATTCGAGTGCACGTGCCGCAGGCATTGGATCATATGCATCAAGACGTTCTGTCACCGCGCTGGTAACAAACGCAAGGCGCGACGCAAGCCATCGATCAAGCGCATGCACATCCTCTCCGTTTGGTACGTTCTTTTCGGTTGCATACAATTCATAGAAGCGCACACAGTTCTCAAGCGTGCCAAAGAATCCCTTCAGTGTGGCTACAAACTCTTTGGGATCAATGGACTTTGGCTCCCTCGGTGCGTTCATGCTGTAGAGCTTCCAGCGCGTTGCATCAACACCAGCAGCATCCATGAGTTCATCAGCTTTTATCGTATTACCAATTGACTTTGACATCTTGCGACCCTTTGCATCGAGCGTGTGTCCCAGCACCATGACGTTCTTATACGGCGCTCCGTAACCAAGCAATGTCCCCACTGCGAGCATCACATAGAACCACCCGCGCGTTTGATCAACGCCCTCCACGATAAAGTCCGCGGGGAATTGGCGTTCGGGGCCTTGTGGGTCGAGCCGTTCTTTGTGTTCAAATGGCCAGTGCCACTGCGCATACGGCATACACGCAGAATCAAACCAGCCGTCTACCACCTCCGGCACACGGCGCATATCACCATCACACTGTTCGCACGCGATCATAATCTCATCGATATATGGACGATGTGGGTCGAGTTGACCCTCATCATTGAATGGCCAATTAGGGAACGTCAGCTCGTGCATGCCACCTTGCTCTATGTATTGAGTATTGCGAGTAGTAAGGATCTCTGCATCAGACAACCCATGCAGAGCACCCTCTAAAAGCCACAGCGGATCACCATGAGAAACAACAAGCACACGCTTGCCCGCATACTGCACGTTCAATTCGCGCGCAACGCTCATCATGCGCCGCGTAACATCGCGCCATGATTCACCGTCTCCAAACGGCGCGTCCATACTATTCGCCACTTCGGGGACTTGGCAGACTGCGTGGGTTTTCCCTTCACACGCCAACCCATGATTCAATTCGCCAAGGCGCGCATCAGTAGACACAGGAACGCCAAGCGTTTCGCTTAAGAGCGCCGCTGTTTGTTGTGTGCGACGAAACGGAGACACGATGATCGCATCAACACCCCCCGATGCCTTCAGAGCCTCTGCTTCTTTTTTAATCTGTGCCCTACCTTCATCGGTGAGATCATAGGTGTCATGCTCAAGGAGTGAGCTAATGATAAGGTTGCCGTCTTTACCACGAGTAGTAAGCCCATGGCGCGCAAGTACAAAACGCGTTGGAGTTGTCGTGCGCAAGCGATCAAGGTCTGCATAGGAAGAAATAACACGCATGTGATGGCACTCTGGCTTACTACACACCCACACTGGCAACGGTGTGCCCCAGTAGCGCTCACGTGAGAGCGCCCAGTCCTTCCCCTCGCGAAGCCACTGCCCGAAGCGACCGTCTTTTATGTGCTCTGGATACCAGTTGATCGTTTCGTTATTTGCAAGAAGTTCTTTATTCACTGCAGACATGCGAATAAACCACGATTCTTTCGCGTAATACAGAAGGGGCTTGTGGCAACGCCAGCAGTGCGGGTATTCGTGTTCGTACGGTTCTGTGCGCAAGACGCGGCCCTGCGCTGAAAGCGTTTCAAGAATGATCGCTTCGGTTTTTGCATCCTTCGCATAGTGGCCGTCTAATAATTCCCCGACGCCGAAGAAAAACCCTGACGCGTCTACAGTGTGCACCTTCGGCAATCCAACGCGCGTACCCAGTGCGTAGTCGTCTTCGCCGTACATGACTGCGGTATGCACGATGCCCGTGCCATCGCTCGTTGTTACGAAGTCTGCGACGTATACCTTATATGACGCATCGGATTGCAACGCAGGAACAGAAAACAGCGGTTCATAGGAAAGGCCAGCGAGACCTTTCCCGCTAATCCCGCCTTTTATACCTGAAAGTTCTGGGCCTGCGCTGATGCCTAGCGCCTCTCTGCGCTCAGCTGCAACAATCCAGTACTCGCCATTTTCTTGCTGATATACCTCATACTCAATACTTTCCCCAACCGCGAGTGCAACATTGCCCGGAAGTGTCCATGGCGTTGTGGTCCAGGCAAGAATGTACGTGTTTTCAGGGAGAGGAATATCATTTACATATTGCCCTGGGTTTAATTTAAACTTCACGTACACCGAAGTGTCCGTCACCGTCTCATAGCCCTGTGCGACTTCGTGTGATGAAAGTCCCGTGCCACATCGTGTACAGAATGGAATTACGCGATGCGCCCGATAGAGCAGTTGTTTGTCCCATATTTGCCCGAGAACATTCCACGCCGATTCCACATAGTGTGTATCGTAGGTAATGTAGGGATCGCGCATATCAAGCCAGAAGCCCATGCGCTCGGTCATCTTTTCCCAGAGATCTCGATACTTCCACACGCTTGCCTTCGCTTTCGTATTAAACGCCGCGATGCCGTATGCCTCAATATCCTTCTTCCCCTTAAAGCCAAGTTCTTTTTCTACTTCAAGCTCCACGGGAAGGCCGTGCGTATCCCATCCCGCTTTGCGGAGCACACGAAAACCACGCATCGTTTTATAGCGCCCGTAGAGATCTTTAAAAATGCGTGTCAGAAAATGCCCGATGTGGGGCAAGCCATTTGCCGTTGGAGGCCCTTCGAAGAACACAAATGGCTCCGCGCCCGCGCGGCGGTCAATACTCTTTTGAAAAATGTGGTGATCTTTCCAAAAACGACGGGTGCGCTCTTCGCGGGTGTGGAATGTCTCGGTCATAGGGAATGTATGATTACGCTAGCAAAAAAAGCGGAAAATCTCAACGTAAAAGCATTGCATGAATACAAGAGTCTATCGTACACTGCACACATGCATCTTCGCACTCCTCTCTTAGTCCTCTGTGTTGTGTTTGTGCTCGGCGTGTTCGTAACGGGCGCCACGAATCTCTATGAACTCATCCCGTGGTTCGATAAACTCATGCACCTCGCAGGTGGCGCCTCTATCGCATGGCTTGCACATCGTCACTTCTCACATAACTCCCACACACACCAGAACCCCTTATACGCATGGGCTATTCTCGGTGTTGTCGCCGTTGTCGGCATTGCGTGGGAAGTCGCCGAGCATACCTCGAGCTTGTTTGGGCAAACCTACTGGCCCTCTATCTATATGTACTTCCACGGAGGAGACCTCACCGACACGCTTATTGATCTCGTGCTCGATCTCACTGGAGCGCTTGCAGTGTTCCGTTTTTCTCGCCGCTAGATCTGTTCAGGAGTTTGAATGCCCAAGAGACCAAGCCCTGTTTTAAGCACCTTTGCTACCGTTTCAATAAGAAGAAGGCGCGCATTGCGGCGTTGCGTCTGTGTATCCTCTAAAATGCGCACGTGCTCGTAGAAGCGGTTCGCTTCGTTCGCAAGTTCAGCAATATACAGCGCAAGGCCATTCGTGGTTCGTGATGTCGCGCTCTGGCGAACGGCGTCCGTAAAGTGCAGCAGGTGTCGAAGGAGACGCTCTTCTTGTGGCTCGGTAAGAAGCTCGCATTTTGGGCGCACGAGAAGGCGCGAGAGACGAGCCCATGCCCCAGCCTTGCGCGCGATGCTCATGAGTCGTGCGTAGGTATATTGAATGTATGGTCCGCTTGAACCAGAGAAATCGAGCATGCGATCCCAGTCGAAGCGAATATCTGATGTGCGGAGCTCGCGCAAGTCATTATATTTAATGGCGCCAATACCCACCGCACGCGCAACGCGAGCGCGCTCCTTTTGAGATAGCCTTGGATTCTTCTTCTGTATCACCGCACCGGCGCGCACTACCGCTTCCGCAAGCACTTCAGCAAGTGGTGTCGCGTTCCCTTCTCGCGTAGAAAGCTTCTGCCCCTCTGCGTTGAGCACAAGGCCATACTTCACGTGCATGAGATCAGCAGTGCGCAACCCAAGCATCTCTCCAACTGCAAAGAGCTGTTGGAAGTGGAGCGACTGTTCGTTGCCCACTACATAGAACATCGCAGAGGGGTTGTGATGATCGAGGCGCTTCTGGAGCCCTACCAGTTCGCGCGTGAGATACAAACTTGCTCCATCAGACTTACGGATAAGCGCTGGCGGTAGGCTTTGTGCCGAAAGATCTACAATGAGCGCGCCTTCACTTTCTTTTGCGATGCCTTGTGCTTCCAAAAATGCTACGAGTGCCGGCATATCTTTTTGCAAATCGCTTTCCCCCGTCATGATCGAGAACCGTATGCCCAATTGCGCATACATGTGTTCAAACGCGCGAAGTGATTCTTTTTTAAACCACTGCCATAACCGTTTGTTTTCTGTGTCGCCGCTCTCAAGCTTGCGAAATTCTTCTTGGCCTGCCGCCTCTAGTGAAGCATCTGTTGTGAGCTCTTCGTGAAAACGCACGTATAACTTCACAAGTGCGTCGATAGGATCTTTGCGCACATCGTGCGGATTGCCCCAGCGCTTATATGCGGCGATCAGTTTACCAAACTGCGTTCCCCAGTCACCGAGATAGTTCCATCGGATAACGCGGTACCCCAAGAAGTCATGGATGTTTGCGAGCGCGTCACCAATCACCGTGGAACGCACGTGCCCCACGTGCATTGGTTTTGCAATATTTGGAGATGAGTATTCAACGATGATCGTTTTTCCTTTTCCGTCTTTCGTTGCGCCCGGGCGCGAAGCACTCGCGAGAGCGCGAAGCGATGCGTAAAGTGATGTTGCGCGAAGCGTGATGTTGATAAACCCGGGGGCCGATGCGGTGATGGAAGCGCACGCGGTGGAAAGCTCTGGATCAGCTCGGAGCGCAGAAGCAACATGTTCCGCAACTTCCATGGGCGGCTTCTTCTGTTCCTTCGCAAGTGGAAACGCAATGTTCGTGGCAAAATCACCCAGATCCGGAGTAGGCGGAACCGAGACATCAAAAGAGATGCCCGGCACATGCGCCATGATACGAGCACGTATCCATGCGATATCGTACATACCTGTATGCTACCGCAGGCGGCGCTCCTTTGCTAGACCTTCGTGATCACCTTGAAAAAGCAGCTCGTGACCCCCATAATGAAGAAGATACTTTTTTATTATGTCCCTCAAAGAACACGACAAACACATCGTTGATATCGTAAAAGATATCTCTCCCGCTGTAGTAAGCATCGCAATCTCTAAAGAACTCCCCACAATGCGCGGGCGCCTTTCGGAGTCGCTCTTCGGATCATTCGCGCCTCCGCGCGAAACAGAAAAAACAAAAGTGGGGGGAGGCTCTGGCTTTATCGTACACCCCGACGGCCTTGTGCTCACTAACAAACATGTGGTGATCGATGCAGACGCCGCGTACACAGTCATTATGGGAGACGACACCGAATATCCTGCGAAGGTGCTTTCGCGCGATCCGGTCAATGACATCGCCGTGCTGAAAATAGAAGGCAAGAATCTCCCCGTGGCCCCCATGGGAGACTCAAAGAAAATCCAACTCGGACAAACCGTGCTCGCGATCGGCAATGCACTCGGCATGTTCTCAAACACCGTGTCTAAGGGCATCATCTCTGGCCTCGCGCGCAGTATTGCCGCCGCGCTTGGCTCGGGTGAACACATGGAAGAACTTCGTGGCGTCATTCAAACTGACGTTGCGATCAACCAAGGAAACTCGGGAGGGCCGCTCATCGACCTCGACGGCAATGTGATTGCCATCAACACAGCGGTCATCTATGGCGCACAGAACATTGGCTTTTCTATTCCTATCAACTGGGCAAAACAAGACGTGAAAGACATTCTCGAACATGGACGCATTCGTCGACCGTATATTGGGCTCACCTACATTATGTTAGGCAAGGATACACAGAAGAAGTACGCGCTTGTCACCGATCACGGCGCGCTTGTAGCTCGCGATCACCTTCCCGGCTCCGTCGCCGTGGTCCCCGGCTCCCCTGCGGACAAAGCGGGCATTCGCGAGAATGACATCATCACCGATGTAAACGGCGAGCCACTCACCGAAAAAACAACACTCACCGAAGCACTGCAGGCGTTTGCCGTGGGAGAGTCCGTAAAACTTTCACTCCTGCGCAACGAAAAACCGATGCACGTTTCTTTGACGCTCAAAGAACGCACCGCATAGCCATGAAAGAGTACGCCTCCAACCCGCGCGCATCGTTCGACTTCGAGATCATTGAAACACTCGAAGCTGGTGTTGTACTGACGGGCAACGAAGTAAAGGCGATTAAAACGGGCAAGGCAACACTCCGCGGCACCTACGTGCGCCTCTTCCATGAGCGCCCCTTTCTTGTGGGCGCAACTATTACGCCGTATCAACCCGCGAACACACCACCTACTTATAATGCGCAAGCAGATCGCGCATTGCTTATGTCTAAGAAACAAATTGCGGCGCTCTCGGGCATTGGCAAATCAGAGGGGCTTACGCTCATCCCCCTTAAATTCTACGATAAGCATGGGCGTATCAAGCTCCTCGTTGGCATCGCACGCGGGAAACGCAAATACGACAAGCGAGAAACAATAAAGAAAAAAGATCTCACGCGCGCGCAACAGCGTGGCATCGAAGAATAAAACGACCCCTGGCAACGTGTGCCAGGGGTCACTGGTTGAAGAACGCGCGGCGCAACATCTCGTTGTCCACGGAGATCCGTTGCGCTTCTCGCACTGCTTGCTCGTGAAGTTGCGCCATCTCGAGCTGGTAGTTGCGCTCCATCGCTTCACGCTGGATGCCGCAGTCCTTCTCCCAGAGCTCGCGCGCTTGCGGGAAAAGTTTGGAACACGCCAGCAGAGAGGACGGTTCGCGCCTCAAGAATGTCACACGCAGCAACGTGCCTAGATGCGTTTCCTTGCCTTTCATCGCTCCTCCTTATAGGGCGCAGTATAGGGCTTTTTGCATACTCCGCAAGCACTTTGCAGGACTTCTGTTTTGTGGTATAATGTGCACTTGGGGATGATCGGTTTCGACGAGGTCGTTCATTGATACAACGCTGTGCGCGGATGACTATCCCCCGCGTAATAAACCTAGTCAACTCATATTTGGCAACTCTCAACCAGTTGTTGCATACGCCTAACTTTCGTTAGCGCGTACGCCATCCAGCTCGGATACTCGCTACGAGATTCCTGGGTGTCATTAGCGAGGTGCTCGTTTGTGCGTCCGTCCGCATGAACGCTAAGATCTGACGGAACACCTTGTGTGACGTTTGGCGATGTCATACACACGAGGACAACAAATCGCCTATCACGGTACACGCGGTATCAGTAACACTTTGGACTGGGGTTCGATTCCCCACATCTCCACTACAGAAAAACAATGCGCCCCTTCGGGGGCGTTTTGTTTTTCTGTCTTGTAAGGAAGGGAATCGAACGGGTAGCAGCGAACATATGTTTTTATCAGACGATAAAAACATATGAGGAGCGCCGCCGTATATTCGGGGAATATACGGCGCTACCCCGGGCAAGGACGCTCTATCGCGGCGGCGATAGAGCTACGCGGGATTCCCCAAGCTTCGTGCGGGTCTTTGCCCATCAATGGGCCATTGACACACGTGCATATTATGTTGTACAATCGTAGCTTAGGGAGGATCGAAATGACGAAGAAGGTCATCGCAGTTTACGCAGCGAGCGTTCCCGCGTATCCAGTTCTTCTGGGCGTCAAGCTCGAGGAAGACATCGACGTACTGGCGCAGAAGATGGGTCTCACGCTGGTAAGAAGGGAAGTCGCGCGCTATCGCGGGTTCACCAGGATCATCGGTCAGACCGCGGACAGGCGAAAGTTCCATCTGGACGAAGTTCCGACCCTCTAACCCTAGCGCCCCGCACAAGAAGCTCCGCACTTCGTCTGTGCGGGGCCTCTTTATTTTTAAGAATCAAAAGAGCAGGATTCCCCACGCATCCCAGCCCATACTTGCCGTGTTTTTCTCGCAGTGCTACCGTGCCGGAAGGAGGCAACTATGGCGTGTCAGTCTTGTCAAAACGTCGCTCTCGGTGGGCCCACGCTCGATCAGCAATACGTGGACCCACTCGGCACAGAGGAAGTACCGAGAACGTATACGTGCAAAACGTGCGGCCAGCGGTGGTGGTGTACCGCCGAGCCGCACATCGGCCACTGGGTGCAGGTCGACAGAGAGACGTTGCAGGCGGCCGTTGCGGGAAAACCGATCATCATCACAGGGTACTCCTAGCATCCCAGTGCCCTTCCCTTAGAGAGCGAGGTGGCGAGAATGGGTATCGTGCAAAGTGACGATGCGACGGACCAGAGTCAACTCTGGCAGATGTCTCAAGAGGAGCTTCTGGCGCTGGCAGTTGTCAGGCTGCAGCGCGCGTGCACAAACTACAAACTCGCGCTCGAAGCCTCCGATGCGGGCACTCGAGGCGCGATGCGGCTTGCCGCAGAGCTGCGCAAAGCAGAAGCCGACGAGATCCTTGCGATCTATCGCGAGAGACTCCACCTCGACTAACCCCCGCCCCCGCTCGTCACCGCAGACGAACGGGGGCTTCTTTTACACACCCTACGCACTGTGTTCGCAATAAATACAGTACACTAGAACGATATGAAACATCCTATCTTCTGGCTTCGCATCGCGCTTGGTTGGCTTTTCGCATACGCAGGCATTACAAAAATTCTCGATCCCGCATGGAGTGCGGCAGGATACTTAATGAGCGCGAAAACGTTTTCTGGATTCTACGCATGGCTCGCAGGACCCAGCATGATCGGCATCACCAACTTCATGAATGAGTGGGGCCTTTTACTTATCGGCCTTGGCCTACTCTCTGGCGTTCTTGCACGCCCCGCCGCATACGCAGGTGCGCTCATGATGATCCTCTACTACTTCCCCGTCCTCGACTTCCCCTACATCGGTGAGCACTCGCTGTTGGTAGACGAACACATCATCTACGCATTCGCCCTCTTACTTATTGCTCGCGCTTCGCATCTTGGACCAGCACTCCACATGCCGAAGCGCTCCTAACCCATGCGCGTTCCCTCGTTTTCTCTCAAAGATCAGGACAACGTCACCCACACACCAGAAGAGTGGGCCGGTCAGTGGTTGCTCATCTACGTCTACCCAAAAGACAACACGCCCGGATGCACGAAGGAGGCATGTGCCATTCGCGATGACTTTGAAACCTTTCGCACGCTTGGCATTGCAGTCGCGGGCATGAGTGGGGATTCCGTACAGAGCCACAAGAAGTTCGCAGGCGCCTACCAGCTTCCCTTCCCACTGCTTTCAGATCCCACAAAAGAAACTATGAAGGCACTCGGTGCCATTGGAGAAAAGAAGTTCATGGGACGCACATTCGTGGGCATTCAACGAAAGTCTTTTCTTATAAACCCAGAAGGTGAGATTATAAAAACATACGAGAAAGTCACTCCCGCAGAGCATGCGCAAGAAGTACTTGCGGATGTTCGCGCGCTTCTGGACAAATAAACAAAAACAGCGTATTGTATGCCTTCTCAAGGAGGAGGCTTTGAAGAAAAAGGTCATCAAGGGCGTACCACTCTCGCCCCTACACATCGAGATCATGTTGGCGGCGCCCACTGTGTGCCGCTACCGCAAACTGGGCCTCGTGTGGGGCAGTCAACAAGTAGCGCTTGTGCATCCAGCCTACGTGATCTACCCTTGCGAAAATCCGAACACGTGGCACAAGGCAAGTCACCTGTGCCGCATCAGCATCCCCGAGTGGGGGCGCGGAGGCGCGATCGAGCTTCCCATCGTGCACGGCCAAGTGGGCTTCACCAATGGGTGGACGCCCGTGCACGTCCGCATCGGCGCCGAGGCATCGTGCGTGGACAACGACCTCTTGAACAAGACCTGGAGCGTGGAGCTCCGTCGACTCGGCCCGGGTCCGTATTGCGCCGGAGGTACGGATGGCTATCGGCGGCTCTTGGAGTTCAAGATCCGCAACCTTCGGTGCGTCGGACCGATCGCCAAGTAACTCTCTCGCCCGTCATGAGCACAGCTCGTGGCGGGCTTCGTCTTTTTTTGGTACGCTCTGGGCACCATGAGCACGCTCTCCCGCCCCATCGCCATCACCGATATTGAAACCTCTGGCCTTGATGCGCGCATTCACGAGATTTTAGAGCTTGCGGTTATTGTAGTAGACCCGCACACACTAGAACCACTCAAGACATACAGCACAAAGATCCGCCCGACACGCATCGAACGTGGCGCCAAAAAGGCGCTTGAGGTGTGTGGCTACACGCCCGCCTCATGGCGCTATGCTGCGAACCTCCGCACCGCCATGGAGAACTACGCGGAAGCATGTGAGGGGGCCATCTTTGCGGGGCACAATGTCTTTTTCACGTGGTCCTTCATCGCAGAGGCGTTCCAACAAAGCGGCATTGAAGACCCCATGGATTACCACCGCCTCGATCTGTTTTCGGTAGCGTGGGCGCACCAGCATACGCTCAATCGCCCGCGTGCGGCGATGCGCCTTGAAGACATCGCCAAAGCGCTCGACATAGACCCAGAGCCAAAGCCCCACCGAGCCATGCAAGGCGCTAAGCTCCAGCTTGTTATTCTCCAGAAACTCATGCGGCCGTAGCCCCTCTTCCCTTTTTTCTCAAGGCGTGGTACACTGCGGTCCGTTCACTTTTCCTGCATTGCAGAACAAACTTCGCATCAACAATTTCATCCGAGCGCCTGAAGTTCAGGTCATTACTGACGAAGGCAAACAGCTTGGCGTCATGAAGATTACTGACGCTTTACGCATGTCCCGCGAAATGGACCTTGATCTGGTAGAGGTTGGGCCAAACGTTCAACCCCCTATCGTGAAGATCATGGACTATGGGAAGTACCAGTACCTGAAGTCGCGCCAGGAGAAAAAGACGAAAGCCAAAACGAAAGACCAAGAGACGAAGACGGTCCGCGTTGGCTTCAAAACGGGCGCTCATGACATTGAGACCAAGGCCCGAAAGACGGATGAGTTCTTGCAAGAAGGCCACCCGGTGAAAGTAGAGCTGACCCTGCGCGGACGTGAAAAAGCGCTTGCGCACATGGGACTTGAGAAGCTGAAAGGCTTTCTCACAGTCCTCTCCCAGCCCTACATCACACAAGGCGAACCAAAGCGTTCTCCATTCGGCTGGGTAGTGATGATTCAGTTTGATAAGAAACGAAACAATGGCTCGACACAGCAAAACAAATCAAGCGCGACACAGTAAGACCAACCGGTCTCTGAAAAAGCGCGTAAAAATCACGGGCCGCAAGAAGATCCTCAAGCGCCCACCACACCAGAACCACTTCAACGCGAAGGAATCTGGCGAACGCGCACGCAACAAGAAGGGTCAGATTGCTGTGCCAAAGGAGCTCGACAAAAAGGCACGAGCACTGCTCGTCAACGAGTTTTAATTATTCACCATGACACGCGTAAAACGAGGAGTACAACAGCATAAGCGTCGCGAACGAATCCTGAAGCAAACAAAGGGTTTTATGTGGACTCGCAAGTCCAAGATCCGCCAAGCAAAAGAGGCGCTCTTGCACGCATGGTCCCACGCCTTCGCAGATCGCAAGAAAAAGAAGCGCACCTCACGTCGCCTGTGGCAGATCCAACTCAACGCCGCAGCCCGCGAGCAAGGCATCTCCTACTCAAAGCTGATCGCCCAACTCAAGACCGCGCAGATCGCATTGGATCGCAAAGTGCTCGCTGACATTGCCCAGAACCACCCAGAAGTATTCAACAAGGTTCTCGCAACGAAGTAGTAGCAACAAAAACAGCTCGAAGGGGCTGTTTTTGTTTTATCCTAACCCAGCACTATTATGGCCTTTACAAACAAAGCAACACTGGCTAAGATCAGCGAACTCCCCATGGAAACATACCTGATAGTCCCCCTCGGTCGGTAGTCTACGTTCTGTGCCCAATGTGAAATATCGCCGCGGGAACGCACTTCCCGCGATAAGCACGGTGATGGAGACAAGGCAGTCCGAGGACCGGAAGTTTCAGGTACGCTGTCAGAGTTCTGACGGCGTTGACTTAGAAGCGCAACAGGATGAAGCGTGCGCTCGCGCGACTCTCCCAACCATGGCGAGCCCGACTGTCCCCGACCAACGCTCGGCGGGGACAGTCACCTTTAACCCTATCGTAAGGAGGCGGTATGCAGGAAATGTCTGGCCGCTTCTTTACGAACGGCCACGAACTCACGGCTGAAGAGTACCGGGAAGCCCGTCGACGGACTCGTATCAAAAGAACGGAAAAGAGGCTTGAGCGATGTGATGGGTCGCTTGGATGGTTTGGTAAAGCGCTCGATTTGCCGATTTCTTTCGACCTCGCCGGCATGATCCGGGAGATTGAAGTCAACGGTTCCGCTGGACTATACGATGAACCGAAAGTCATCCAAAAGTCGCACGGAGGAGAGCGAATCATCATCACGCCAAAGCCCGAGCTCAAGCGCGTTCAAAGAGGAATCCATCGTCTCTTGCTTGATGTCTTCAAACGGCCACCAATAAGCTTTGGCTTCCGCGGCGGCAGTTGTTACGAAGTCGCCGAACGACATCAGGAGTTACCCTCTACGCTGAAATTCGACATCAAGGACGCGTTTTTCCAAGTGGGTTGGGCGGCAGTTCGCAAAAGTATGCTTCGAAACAGCCCCTTTCAGCGTGGCACCCAGGGCCTTTCTCACCTCGTTACGCGCTGGATCGCAAGCCTCTGCACATACCACAACCCCGTGCCACTGGTCGTGCGGGAACGATTCCCACGCGTGACGTCGTTTCTCCCGCAAGGTTCGCCGGCAAGCCCTATCTGCTTCGATATGGCGTGCTGGCCGCTTGACGCAAAGCTCACGCACCTTGCCGAACGCGTTGGTGGACGCGTGACACGCTACGCAGACAACTACTTTTTCAGCATGCCAACCTCTCGCGTGTCGGAGAAGCTGAGGAACATTGTCGTATACGACGCACGCAGATACGGATTCCCCATTCACAAGATTCGTCGGGTCGCGCAAGGTGAGATGTGCCGCATACTTGGCTACAACGTTTACCAAGACCGCGTCACCAACACGCGCGACTTCAACCGAAACCTGCGGGGAGCCATCTACGTCCTTCGCACCCGACTCGAACGAGACCTTGAGTGGCATGACGCGTACGCGCGCGTACGCGGCTTCCTCGGCTTCGCGGTAAATACGCCGGAAGGCCTGCTCCAGGAGTACCGCCACTGTGAGCAGCTGATGCAAGAACGTTCCTCCAAGGGCGCCCAGTCAACGTGACGGGCGCCTTTCTCTAATTTACCCAGACCACAGGTTCTCGCAACGAAATAAGCCTCTCACACAAATAACAACACCCGCCTCAAGCGGGTGTTGTGTTATTGGTAGCCCTACGGGGAATCGAACCCCGATTTCCACCGTGAAAGGGTGGCGTCCTAACCGTTAGACGATAAGGCCATTGAAACGGTTACGAGTATCGCATGAAAATTGAAGAAAATCAACGTGCATGCTAGGTTGATGGGGCACATGATGAAAATCCTCGCTATTGAAACCTCATGCGACGAAACCGCTATCGCGGTGGTTGAGGGCGCCCCAGATCGCGTTCGAGTGCTCTCAAATGTTGTTTCTTCTCAAATTCCCGTGCACGCCGCATGGGGCGGCGTCGTGCCACACATCGCTTCCCGCGAACACGCCGCCAACATTGAACACGTGTTCCAACAAGCAATCCATGACGCAGGTGTTGCGTTCCCCCAAGACATTGATGCGATCGCCGTCACTCACGGCCCCGGGCTTGGGCCAGCTCTTATTATCGGCATCACCTTTGCAAAAACACTCGCCGCAGAGACGGGATTGCCGCTCATTGACGTAGATCACATGGACGGACACATTCACTCTAACTGGCTCGATGCGGAGCAACCCATGGACGCCGTCTTTCCAGTGCTCAACCTCATCGTGTCTGGCGGACACACAGAATTAGTAACAATGCGCGATCATGGCGACTATACAGTTATCGGGGAAACACAAGACGACGCAGTTGGCGAGGCATTTGATAAAGTGGCACGCATGCTTGGGCTTGGATATCCAGGAGGCCCTGCAATTTCAAAGCTTGCACAAGAAGGCAACCCGCTCGCGTTCCCCTTCCCACAACCTATGCGCGACAGTAACTCATTTCATTTCAGCTACTCCGGATTGAAAACAGCCGTCCTCTACGCGCTCCGTGATATGGGAGACACGCTGAAAGAATCCGCGCGCGCAGACGTTGCCGCATCATTTCAAGAAGCCGCTATCGAAGTGCTCGTGCACAAGACCATTCGTGCGGCACATGCCACAGATACGAAGACGGTTTTGCTTTCTGGAGGCGTTTCTGCAAACAAGCTTCTTCGCGAGCGCCTTGCACAGCGCCTTGCCGAAGAAGGCATCGCCCATGTGCAGCCGCTGATGAAATACACCACCGATAACGCGGCCATGATTGGCGCGGCAGGCTATTTCCGATTCATGAAGGGCAATGTAGCCCCATGGAACACCGTTGCCATGCGGCCGAACCTCACGCTTGGCGAAACGACAACAGATACGCTACAATCAACAGCACATGCCTCGCGAACTTCCTAAGCAATACGATCACACAGGAATAGAGTCGGATATCTACGCTATTTGGGAAAAGAGTGGCTTTTTCAATCCCGACAATCTCCCCGAGCGCCACAAAGAGCCCTTCTCTATTGTGCTTCCCCCGCCGAACGTAACGGGCGTGCTTCACATCGGACACGCCTATGAAGACGCGCTTCAAGACGCGGTCATTCGTTTTCAGCGCATGCGTGGTAAGCGCGCTCTGTGGGTTCCCGGCACCGACTCTGCGGCCACCGCGACACAGCCAAAGGTAGAAAAGATCATCCAAAAAGAAGAGGGCAAAAATCGTCATGAAATCGGCCGTGAAGAACTCGTGCGTAGAGTAGCCGCGTTTGCAAAGGCAAGCGAGAATACCATCCTTTCCCAAGTGCGAAAAATGGGAGCCTCGCTCGATTGGTCACGCTATGCGTACACGATGGACGATGCGCGCAACACAGCAGTAACAACCGCCTTTCAGCGCATGTATGAAGCGGGGCTTATTTATCGTGGCAATCGCATCGTAAACTGGGATCCTAAAGGCCAAACGGTTATTTCAGACGATGAAGTAGTACATGAAGAGCGAGATGCCAAGCTATACACCTTCACCTACTCAAAAGACTTCCCCATTCCCATCGCCACCACTCGTCTTGAAACAAAAGTTGGCGATACTGCGGTAGCTGTACATCCCGACGACCCTCGCTACCAGCAATACATTGGTAAAGAATATGATGCCGTGTTTTATGATGTGCTAACCCACATAAAGGTCGTGGCAGACCGTGGCGTTGATATGGAGTTTGGCACTGGCGCGCTTGGTGTTACCCCAGCACACAGCATGGCCGACTGGGAGATTGCGGATAAAAATAATCTCCCTCGTCCGCAGGTTATAAATGAGTATGCGAAGATGAGCGTTGATGGCGCGTTGAAAGATAAAAAGACTACAGAAGCACGCGAGCTGATTGCAACGTGGCTTGCGGAACAGGGCCTTTTGCAAAAAGTAGAAAACATAAAACAAAATGTGTCGGTCGCCGAACGCACTGGTGGCATTATCGAGCCCCTTCCAAAGCTCCAGTGGTTCATTGCTGTCGACAAGCCTTTTATCATCTCCCGTTCGCAGATCAGCGGGATCTCTGGCGGATCAGAGACAACGCTGAAACATATCATGCGCACCGCCATCACCAGTGGCGATGTGAGCATGCCCCAAGAGAACCACAGGAAATCATACATGCACTGGATTGATAATCTTCATGACTGGTGCATTAGCCGACAAATTTGGTTTGGACACCGCATTCCTATCTGGTATCGAGGCGATGAACTCTTCTGTGGCGTCACTGCGCCAAGTGGTGACGGATGGGAACAAGATCCCGATGTGCTCGACACGTGGTTCTCTTCTGCGCTCTGGACGTTTTCCACACTCGGATGGCCGAGCGATTCAAAAGATCTCAAGACGTTTCATCCTACGTCCCTCATGTCTCCCGCATACGAGATCCTCTTCCTCTGGGTTTCTCGCATGATTCTCATGAGCGGATTCCACCTCGGCCAAGTCCCGTTCACATCCGTGCTCATCCATGGCCTTGTGCGCGATTCAAAAGGAAGAAAGTTTAGCAAGTCGCTCGATAATGGCGTTGATCCGCTCGATATCATTGCAAAATATGGCGCCGACGCACTGCGCATGGGCCTTCTTGTGGGCACCGCTATCGGAAACGACCTAAAGTTTGATGAGAGTAAAGTAAAAGGCTACCGCAATTTTGCAAACAAGCTTTGGAATATTGCCCGCTTTATGCTCATGAATGCTCCAGATCAGCCAATAGCCACAACGCCAAGCCTCACTGATGAAGATGCGCAGGCGCTTAATGAACTTTCTGCTGTTACCAAGGACATTACTAAAGATATGGAAGAGCTTCGACTCTATCTCGCCGCGGAAAAGACGTACCACTACATCTGGCACACTTTTGCAGACATTCTTGTAGAGCGCGTAAAGCCACATCTCACGGGCACTGACCCAGTATTAAAAGAGTCAGCGCAATGGCTCATGCAAGAAGCGCTCGCAACGTCTCTCATATTACTTCATCCATTCATGCCGTTCGTGACAGAGGCTATTTGGCGCGAAGTATTTCCCAACAAAGGACTCCTCATGATCGAACCGTGGCCTTCAGCCTAGAGCCTTCTCTGTTTTTGCTGTATACTGAACACCAGCATGCACCCGGCACTTGAAGCTTTTGTACTCGTAAGTCTTGGGCTCCTCCCAAGCCTCCTCTGGCTCGCATTCTTTTTGAGAAATGATTGTCACCCAGAACCGAAAGATCTCATCGCTCGCGCGTTTCTCATGGGGATTATTATCTCTCCCCTCGCGCTCGCAATTCAATGGGTTCTTTTTTCTGCCGGCCAATCACTCTATGGGGTTGGCCTAAGCCTCACCGATCCCCGCTTTCTCTTCTTGAGCGCTTTTGCCGAAGAAGCTATCAAGCTCGGCGCAGTGTGGTTCGCCATTCTTCAGCTTCCCGAATTTGATGAGCCGGTTGATGGCATGATTTACCTCATCACTGCGGCGATGGGCTTTGCGGCGATGGAGAACATCCTTGTCATGTTCCGCGCTGCGGAAAGCGGTGCGGGCCTCGCGCTGGGCACGCACCTATGGTTTTTGCGCTTTGCAGGCGCTACGCTCCTCCACGGCCTCGCCTCTGCGCTTGCTGGATATTTTCTCGCGCTTGCGTGGTTCTTTTCACGACATCGCACGTGGCTCATTCTTACGGGCCTTGCCGCAGCAACCGGGTTTCACTTTGTCTTTAACGTGCTCATCGCGCAGCAATCCGGCGGAACACTCTTCCCTCTTGTTGGCCTGTTGATATTCCTCGCATTCCTTATTGCGATACTCTTTGTTAAAATACGAGAGCGAAGACAACGATCTCACGTGCAGCTCGCATAACGCACCATGAACGACTATCACGCCGAACTCGCCGTCTCTAAAACACGAGCCTCCGCAGAACCCGAAGGGCAACTTACGATTGATGTCTTTCAAGACGAAGACAACATTGTCATACAGTCCACGATTGCGGGCGTAGCACCAGAGAATTTAGATATTTCTATTACCGATGATATGGTCACTATTCGCGGCACACGCACGCCAGAACAGCGCGTACGCCCTTCAGACTACTATTATCAAGAGCTCTTTTGGGGCCCCTTCTCTCGCTCCATTATTCTTCCCGTAGATATTGACCCAGACAGCGCGAAGGCTTCCATGAAAAATGGCATTCTCACCATTACCCTTCCAAAGCTTGAGAAAGTAAAAACCCGCAAGATACGGGTTGCCGAATAGTGCTCCCGGCAGGACTTGAACCTGCACCTCGTGAGAGACATGGTCCTAAACCATGCGCGTCTGCCAATTTCGCCACGGGAGCGTTCCCACAGCATACCCCAGAACCCACACAACACACAACGCCCTTTCGGGCGTTGTGTGTTTGCGTGATCACGCAGCGACTAACGAAGTGAACCGCGAGAAATAAGACTTGCGAGCGTGTTCAAGATAAGACCGATTGCTAAGATAACTGCCGCACCTTTTACGCCATTCCAGATCTGTTCCTTTGCGCCGGTTGCGCCCTTGTCATCAGGAGACATGATCCATTTGATGCCGCCAATACCGATGTAGATAACTGCCAAGATCAAACCAATCGTAAGAATGAAGTTTGCGATCTGCTTCAAGAGATCTTCAAGCTTAGTGAGATCGAGGGTTGTTGTCGACTGGACTGGAGGGGTGGGGATGGTGATGTCTGCAGCGAGCGCCAAAGCAGGAGACACGATTGCAAGTGCCAAGAGCGTCCCGGTCAGAATCTTTTTGATGTTTTTATTCATACGCCACCCCCTTTCTAAGTATCGCGAGAAGCGATCTATAGTTACAATTCTTGAGTAAAGATAATGGTATCAATTGTGTTCACAATAATTCCAAAACCAAGGATAATTGCAATTCCGATAAGCGCAGCTTTTATAGTACCCTTTGCCTCATCTACCGCCTTCCCTCCTTGTGAGGTGATCCAGAGGATTGCTCCGTATGCGATGTATGCAATACCAATGACAAGTCCGATACTCAGAAGAAAGTTCACCACGTCTACAACGAGATCATAAATTTTATCAAGAGAAAGGGGCGTACCCTCTACTTCAAGAGTTCGATTAGTATTAAGTGCAGCTTGCGCTGGAAGAACAAAGACTCCCAGAGATAGTCCTACGAGCAAAACAAGTCCAATTAATTTCTTTACCATATGATTCATATTATAAGCCAATGCACGAAGGAAGTGAAGGCGTAGGTGCGCCAATGAATGCCGCAACTGTGAGAATAATCGTCCCCGCTCCCAAAATGACCGCCAGCGCCGTAAACGACCACGTAAGCCCGACCTTCGCCGCATTGAACGGTCCCGGCGAGCTTTGGCTCATGATCATTTTAATGCCATACCACGCGATCCCCCCAATCACGAGCAGGATGCTCGCACGCAAGAAGAAGCACATCAACCCCGTGGCTATAATGATGACTCGCTCATAGCCAAGCTCCATTCCGGGCGTATCTTGTATGCCTTCAGTCAACCTCCCTGCTGCTAAGCGGAGTGAGTTACTCATTCTGATGGGCCAGTGATAACGGTGCAAACTCCATTGAGGCACGCTTGCCCACTAGGACAAGCAGAGGGGCATGATGGAATAGGCGTTGGAGAAGATGTGCTGCTACCTCCAATATTCAACACACTCTCCACTAAATCCACAAACCCTCTGCCGATGAAGATGATGGCGAGCCCGATAACTACCGACCAGATGATGTTATTCGCCTCTCCAACGGCTTTTGGATTTGAGCCAGCGGTGAGGTATTTAATACCCGCCCAAATGATCATGATGACTGCGATAGGGATGGCAATGGCGGTAATGAAGCGCAGTGCGGCGTTGATGAGATCAATAACGTTATCTGACTCGAGCGGGTTTGGAAGACACAGCGAATTTGGCGGGCACGGGTCTGCGGCAAGCGCCAAAGGAGTAATAGACGCGCTGGCAACGGCAACCACCACGAGACAAAGGACGAGAATGATAAAGCGAGAATGCATGCTCATAATAGTATCATAGGAAATAAAGTCTTTTAGAGCCCCCAGTGAATATGATCTGTCGGCGGCCTTGCGCAATCCGTGACATTGGCTCCCGTAGTTGACTCACAAAAAGCATCCCCTCCTCGGGCGTCCAAGAGGTCTCTTGCCCCAATCCAGTCGCTACCACCTCCCACAATAACGATATCGGCTCCGCGACCACTATAGTGAGAACTTGATGCGCTATGTCTTCCAGTGGTGAGAGAGGTTACCACAAAACGGAATCCGTTTTGTGAGAGTGCTGTGAGCCCGTCTAAAATACGCACGTCGACCGTTGTGGTTCCCGAAGTGCCGCCGGGCGCACAAGAGCACGTCGGGCTACACACCGGTGGCATCTGTCCAGCGGCTACGGCATCAATCACTCCCTGTGCATGGTTCGGCGCGCCACAGTCTGCGCCGGTAGAAAATGAAACGCCGCTTTGTGCAATGAGCCGCTGCGCCGCTTGTTGCACTGAAGAAGATGGCGCCGTAGATACGGTAGCCGACGGGGTTGGTTGGTTAGATGGTAGTACGATGTTTTCATCAGGCGTGCAGGTAATGGGCTCATACCACTTCACGCTCGTGCCAAAATAGTTGCCCGCTACAAACTTTAAGAACGTATTCACCACCATCCACGCAAGCATAATCACCACAAGACCAATAATGGCATTAGAAAAGAGCGTGTTGCTTTGTGAAATGCTTTTAGTGTTTGTCGCCCCTATGACGCGGATAAATCCCGCGATGACAAAAAGGATAGTTGCCACCAACGGAGCTGCAACAAACATCACAAATCGAAGCGCAGTATCAGCAGCCTCGACCAAGTGGCACGTTTGGCACATGGCGTCTTCCCCCGTATCCGTCGATTTACCACATGGAACTACAGCGGCCTCCGCGGGAAGCGCGAAAAACGCACCAAGCATAAGCGCGAGCACAAGACTCCCTATAGTGCGAGAAAACATGCTCATGGTTTACGACGAAGCTCCTGCATAAGAACCGACACGCGAGCTTCCGCATTGCGAAGCGCTTCGCGAACTGATGCCCTTCCAAAATTCACGCTATCAATCATCTCCGCAAAAATTGTCTCTATGGCGGCAGTATCTGCCTGGAACCAGCTCTGGGCAGTGAGCGCCTGATCTGCAAAAACGCCAAGATCAGGATCTGTCTTCTGACGAGCAATGATACTCCGCAATGCCGCAGGGCGGCGAGACTCTGAAAGATAGAGTGTTGCGCCTTCCTCTGAAGCCAAGAAGTCCACGAGTTCCCACGCTTGATCTATATATAAAGATGCAGCGGAAACAACAGGCGTCCAGTAGTTCGCATAGGTGCGAATGTCTTGTCGCGCAAGTTGCTGGGCGTGTTGTGGTATCGGTGCGATCGCAATATTGAGACGCGGCGCTCGAGCTCGAATTGCCTCTATTTGATGTGCGTAATTGAACATCATCGCCGCATTCCCTTCTACGAATGCGTCAACGGAGTAGTGCTGTGAGTCATTCCATGTATACGAGACTTTCCCCGGATTAGTAAAGTCGGTGTAATACTGAAGCGCAACCTCCCCTACCGCTTGATTGTTTACTGATCGATCAAATGTTGCTTCGGTACGATCGGCATCAGTCATCTGGACGCCACTTTGTAGCATGAGCGCCGCAAGAATATCTGTTGAGCGATTAATATTGCGCGCGGAACCGATTGCCGCCCCAGCGCGAATGATATTTTGACGATCATCTCGCGTCGTAAGCTTTTCGACTGCCTGATTAAATTCATCCCACGTGCGCGGCGGATTTTCTATCCCCACAGCGTTGAACAGGTCTCGGTTCCAATAGAGTGCTAACGAATCGACATAGAGTGGAAGTGAGTAAATTTTACCATCGGAGATGAGATCTGTTTGCGCGACATCAACAAACGCTTCCTGGAAATCGCGCTGGGTCATGAGCGGCCCATCGGCATCGGGAGCACGATCCGGCATAGGAGCAAGCTTTGCTTTATGCTTTGGGAGCCATGTGTGGTGGATCATCCACACGTCTGGACCACGGCCCGCTGCAAGCGCTTCGATAACATCACGCTCATATGTCGCATATGAGAAAAGCTTATAGGTAACCTTCGTGTTCGGGTGAAGCGCCTGGAAACGATCGAGAGCGGGGCGCATCACGCGAGGGTCATCAAACACCCCCCAGAATGTAATTTCCGCACGAGTTTCTGGCGCGTTATTTCCTCCTCCAAAACCACGAAGCACCAGCACCGCGGTTAAGAAGACAAGGAGCCCAACAGAAACACCAAGTACATATACGAGACGGTTCGGACTGGTAAGTGTTTGGAAAATACTCATGAGTTCTTTTTAAAAACGAGAATGTAATGAAAGGCCCCCGCATCCGCGTTGCGTTCAAAAATAAAACCCTCTTTTTGCACAATGGCGCGCATATCATCTACGCTCGTGCGCATGTCGTCGGGTGGTCCCATGCCTCCCGCGCCCTTTGCCCACTCTACAACCACCAGTCGTCCGTCCGTCTTAAGTACGCGATGGGCTTCTTGAAGAATTTGCCCCTTCTTCTGCGACTGGAACAACACATTTGCAACAGTCACCGCGTCAAGTACGACGTCTGGAATTCCGGTGCTCTTTGAAACTTCTAAATCTGCCCTCACTGTACGTATATTCTCGAGCCCGGCCGCTTGCGCGCGAGCTCGCACACTCTCAAGCGGTTCATGTTGTACATCTATTGCAATGACTTCTCCGTGCGGCCCAACGCGTTGTCCGAGCTGAATAGTATAAAAACCCGTGCCACACCCAAAGTCGGCAACATGCATCCCTTCACGGATGCCCACATCTTTTAGAGACGCTGATGTATCTAAAAACGGCCGCTGTATATCGTCTGGCATCACGTATAGTGTACCACGATTCTCCAGCAACAGTATCAACACTATGCGAGAACGACAGACACAACACGATCACTCGCTTCAAGTTTCATGACACGGACGCCCTGTGTCGCGCGACCTAAAAGAGAAACGGCGTCAACGGTAGTGCGGATAACCTGCCCCTTACTAGAAACAGCGATGAGTTCTTTAAATTCTTCGGACGCAATGTGCGCAGAAACCAGTTTACCCGTTTTCTCGGTAATCTTCGCGGTCATAATGCCCTTACCGCCACGCTTTTGAACCTTATATGCCTTGAGCTCCGTGCGCTTCCCATAGCCGCGCTCCATGACCGCGAGAAGCTGGAGGCCCTTTTCCGCGCCCGCAGGAACGCAGTCAGCTCCCACTAATCGTTCATCTGCTTCGATGCGCACCCCAATAACACCACCCGCAGTGCGGCCCATGGGGCGCACTTCTTTTTCTTCAAAGCGAATAGCATTCCCTCCGGATGTCGTCATAATAATTTGATCCTTTCCCGACGTCACCAGCACCCACCGAAGCGCATCGCCTGCCTTTAAGTTCATAGCGATCATGCCATTCTTCCGCACGTTTGCGAACGCATCCAGTGGTACCTTCTTCACGACGCCCTGCTCGGTTGTCATAAAGAGGAACCCGCCCTTCCCCTTCTTGCTCTTTGAAACGGGCACTACAGCCGTGATAACGTCGTTTGAAGAAACTTGTAAGAAGTTTGCGATTGCCCGACCCTTAGACTGCCGCGAAGACTCGGGGACCTCATACCCTTTGGTTTGGAACACCTTCCCCGACTGGGTAAAGAAGAGAACGTTGTCGTGCGTGTTGGCGAGAAAGAATTGTGTAACCACGTCTTCTTCTTTTGTAGCCATACCGACGAGACCTTTGCCGCCGCGCTTCTGTGCGCGTAGCTCCTCTGGCGCAAGGCGCTTTATGTAGCCGCCATGGGTCATCATAAAGAGGGCGCTTTCTTCGGGGACAAGCTCTTCATCACCGATCTCTCGCAGTGCCGACTTCACCACATTCGTGCGGCGATCATCGCCATACGTGTCCATAATGTGTTGAAATTCTTCTTTAATAACTGCAAAAATCTTTTTTGGATGCTTTAGAAGGTCTTCGAGATATGCGATGAGTTTTCGCTTCTCCGCAAGTTCGTCATCGATCTTTTTGCGCTCAAGTCCTGCAAGTGTCTGCAGTCGCATGTCTAAAATGGCATCCGCCTGAAGCGCGGAGAAGCCGAACTTCTTCATCAAATTCGCACGAGCATCTTCGCGTGCTTGAGACTTTTTGATGGTCTCGATTACTTTATCAATGTGATCGAGTGCCTTACTTAAGCCCTCAAGAATGTGTGCACGATCTTTTGCTTTCGCAAGGTCATATTCCGTGCGACGCGTTACCACCACCTTGCGATGAGCGATAAATTGCTCCAACAATGGCTTTAGACCAAGCACGTTTGGCTGGATGCCGTCCACGAGCGCCAACATATTGAAGTGGAACGTCTTTTGCAGCTCCGTAAATTTGTAGAGCTGGTTCAGGATCTTCTTTGGAAATGCATCTTGCTTGAGTTCAATGACTACTCGAATATCGCGACCAGATTCGTCGCGCACATCTTTAATACCCTCAACCTTTTTCTCTTTCACGAGATCCGCAATCGCAATAACGAGATCTGACTTATTCACTTGATACGGGATCTCGGTGATAATAATGTCAAAGCCGCGCTTTGACTCTACGATTTCTGCACGGCCACGCATGATAACCGGGCCGCGGCCCGTTGCGTATGCATTGGTAATATCTTTTTCGTTATAAATAGTGCCTCCTGTTGGGAAGTCGGGCCCCTTCACGAACTCCATGAGGTCCGCGACGTCAGCATCTGGGCTATCAATGAGATGTACGAGCGCTTGGCACACCTCACGCAAGTTATGCGGAGGGATGTTGGTCGCCATGCCAACAGCAATACCCATCGAGCCATTCACGAGCAGGTTGGGAATGCGCGCTGGGACGACTGTTGGTTCTTTGCGAGACCCATCATAGTTGTCTCTAAATGCGACGGTGTCTTTTTCGATATCAGTAAGCAGTTCGTCGCTAATACGAGCCAAGCGAGCTTCGGTATAGCGCATCGCGGCCGGGTTATCTCCGTCAATGGAACCGAAGTTTCCCTGCCCTTGCACCAATGGATAGCGCAGTGAGAAATCCTGGGCCATACGTACCAGCGCATCATAAATCGCCGTGTCCCCGTGCGGATGGTAGCGGCCCATAACTTCACCAACAGTGTTTGCTGATTTGCGAAGCTTCGCGCCCGCGACATTCCCCGACTCCCACATGCCCCACAGAATGCGGCGGTGCACTGGCTTAAGACCGTCGCGCGCATCGGGAAGTGCGCGCGCGATAATCACACTCATTGCATACTCTAAATAGGAACGCTGAACCTCCTCGGTAATATCGCGAGGAAGTACGTTCGTCGTGCGCTCGATGTGATCGTCAGAAGGTGCCATAGCTGAAGTATTCAATCATAGGCTCACGGTGAGCGCAACGATCTGTCTGGAGTTGTCGGAAAGGTATATACGGGCGCATCACTTTCTACTTCCTCTGGTGCGCTCGCGGTAGAAAACCCGAATACTGCCGCAAGATTTGCTCGCAATGATGCAAATATGT
This sequence comes from Patescibacteria group bacterium, assembly GCA_038064455.1. Classification (GTDB taxonomy): domain Bacteria; phylum Patescibacteriota; class Minisyncoccia; order 2-02-FULL-40-12; family GWA2-44-9. The sequence goes on from JBBTTB010000011.1 coordinate 55,344, forward strand.
TCGCGAGACCGCTCGTCCCAGGCGCCGTCGGCTCGGGAGACACTTGGGCTATCGCAGGCGCATCGGAAGGTGTGGGAGGATTGAGGAGCGCGTACATATCATTACGAAATCCTTGGAACCAAAGTGCGCCTACAAGCGTAATAGTCAGCACAACTGCAAGAAAGAAAATGAGTTCGCGAACGTGTTGTGGCTGGCTTTGAATGTCTTGAATGAATGGCATACAAATACCCGCTAGAGCGTGAAGACGAAAAGCTTTGTTTCATCAACCGGCAAATCTTTTGCCACCACGCGTAGCGTATCACCTTTTTCCGGAGAGAGACCTACTTCTTTCAAAAACCGCTCCGGACCATCAAGGTTCGGAATAGAAAGCCCGTCCACCGCATAGTGCATCGGGATAATAATTTTTGGCTCAATGGCGCTTGCAACAGCGGCCGCTTCTTTGCCATCAATGGTGTAGGTGCCGCCCACAGGAACAAAAAGCACATCAACGTCACCAATCGCCTCGATCTGCTCGTTAGAAAGTGACGCTTGGCCAAAATCACCAAGGTGACAGAGCGTCACATCTTCAACGCGCACCCGGTATATCGTACTCATCCCCCGTTCAGCGCCTTCATTTTTATCGTGGAATGCTCGAATACCTTGGATGGCAACCCCTTTACGCTCATACTCACCCGGATTGCGGATAATGAACGTTTCTCCATCGGTTCCGTCTGTTGCGTTGTGGTCGTGGTGCTCGTGAGACACAAGGATAATGTCATCACGAATCCGTGGCGGCCGAAGGCCGATCTCTTTTGAGAACGGGTCGAAGAGGATGGTTACCCCCTTCGCCTCAACGCGAAAACAGCTGTGCCCAAACCACGTAATTGTCATATGGATAGCCTATCATAGCCCGCGACCTGCTTCAATATCTCCCTAGGTTCAAAAGGGTTGCTTTTTTCAGCCTTTTTCGATACACTCGTGCGTACCTTATGTTTATGACGACACTTAATGTAAAAACGATGAAAGACCTCCTGACGCGGGACGAATTTCGCCTCCCGAAGGCAGGATCCATTCTTTCTGGCACGATTGTGAGCGTTTCCAAAGGAAGCGTTTTCGTTGATCTTGGGCCAGTAGGTATGGGCATCGTCTACCCCGGCGAATTTCTTGATAGTCCAGATCGCATGCGCGCACTAGCTCCTGGTCACACCGTATCAGCGGTGCTTCTTGAGCTTGAGAACGAAGATGGCTACCGCGAGCTCTCGCTCCGGTCAGCCCAGATGACCACCGCCTGGCAGCGCATTCGCCAAGCAAAAGAAGAAGGCACGATCATTTCTGCTCCGGTCACCAACATTAATAAGGGCGGTCTCATTGTTGAAGTTGAGGGCGTTCAAGGCTTTCTTCCCCTCTCCCAGCTCTCCGCGGAACACTACCCAAAGGTAGAAGGCGGCGACACTGCAAAGATTGTCCAAGCACTCCAGAAGTTTAAGGGCGTTGAGATGAAAGTGAAGGTGCTTGATTTTATTGAAGAAGAAAAGAAGCTCATCGTTTCAGAGCGCGCCATTCGCGATGAAGCAGTCCGTGAAGAAATCGCGAAGCTCTCCGTTGGCGCCGAAGTATCTGGTACCATTTCAGAAGTAACCGATTTTGGCGCATTCCTGAAAATCTCCGATACTCTTGATGGACTCATCCACGCATCTGAAATGTCATGGGGCTACGTTGAAGACCCTCGCACCATTCTTGAAGTTGGCGCTGAAGTGAAAGCAAAAATCATCGCGCTGGACGGTGGGCGCGTCTCCCTCTCTATGAAGGCGCTCACCCCGGACCCGTGGCTGAACGTAACCGACCGCTACAGCGTTGGTGCAACCGTCACGGGCGTCGTGGTGAAGCTTCGCTCACATGGTGCGTTTGTCGCCCTCGATAAGGAAATCGTTGGCATGGTTCCCGTAGCAGAGCTCGAAAAAACACCGCTCATCGCGGGAGAAAAGCGAACGTTCACAATATCGGCTATCGAACCGGCGGAGCACAAACTGCTCCTCGCAACGCAGTAAGAAAGCCTTCGTTGCTCGCTCCGCCGCTTCCGTGATACACTCGCGAAGCGGCGGTTTCGTTTCGTATGATGAAACTTATTCGTTCAATTGCCCTCACATTCCTTGTTTTCTTAGCGCTCTCCGGAATCGCCTCTTTTTTCCTTGGCGGCCCCGAGCCGGCGCGCATCTCTCTCACGGAACTCGCACAAAAAGTAAACGCAAAAGAGGTAAAAGAAATTGTTATCGAATACGACAGACTCTCTATTACCCTCACAGATGAGTCACTCGCGACCTCGCAAAAAGAGATCAACACCCCCCTCACCGAAGCGCTCATTGCGCTCGGAGCAAAGCCGGAATTGATGAGCGCCGTTTCCGTGCGCGTGCAGGACCCCAGCGGCGTAGGCGCGTTGCTTGGCGCTATTCTCCCGAGCCTCATTCCTATTCTTATTACTGTTGGCATCTTGTGGTATTTTTTCCGACAAGCACAGCGTGGCTCTCTTCAGACAAACAACTTCACAAAAACAAAGGCAAAGCTCGCTGTCGGTTCGCAGAATGGCAAAGCGATCACCTTTAAAGATGTTGCTGGACTCATTGAAGCAAAAGAAGAAGTGAGCGAGGTGGTTGAATTTCTCAAAGAGCCCGAGCGCTTCCATAAGCTTGGCGCACACATTCCTCGTGGCGTGCTCCTCATCGGCACACCGGGTACCGGAAAAACACTTCTTGCGAAAGCGGTTGCTAATGAGGCGGGTGTCCCTTTTTATTATGTTTCTGGCTCTGACTTTGTAGAACTCTTTGTAGGTGTCGGCGCAAATCGTGTGCGCGACACCTTTGAAATCGCAAAAAAAACGGCGCCTTCTATTATCTTTATCGACGAGGTTGATGCCGTTGGTCGCCAGCGCGGCGCAGGACTCGGTGGCGGCCACGATGAGCGTGAGCAAACACTGAACCAAATTCTTGTAGAAATGGACGGTTTTGAGGGTAAGGATGCCGTCGTGGTGATGGCTGCAACAAATCGCCCCGACATTCTCGATCCCGCACTTCTGCGCCCAGGGCGCTTTGACCGCCGCGTCATATTAGACGAACCCTCGCTCAATGACCGCGAAGCTATCCTTAAAATTCACTCGGAAGACAAGCCCCTCGCCGAGGACATAAACCTTCGCGTTGTTGCTGAACGTACGCCGGGTTTTTCTGGTGCAGATCTTGCAAACCTCATTAACGAGGCGGCAATTCTTGCCGCACGCTCACGGCGCAGTGAAATCCTCCAGATCGACGTTCTACAGGCTATCGAAAAAGTGATGCTTGGCCCCGAGCGCCGCTCTCATGCACTCTCGGTGCGAGAGAAAGAAATCACCGCATATCACGAAGCTGGCCACGCGCTCGTTGCATACTCACTCCCCCACACCGATCCGGTACATAAGGTGTCTATCGTTTCGCGCGGACGGGCCGGTGGCTACACGCTCAAGCTCCCCTCTGAAGACAAGCACATGAAAACGCGCGCCGAATTTGAATCAGAGCTCGCCGTACTCATGGGCGGCTATAGCGCAGAGCACATCGTGTTCGGAGATATCACCACTGGCGCATCAAACGATCTGCGCGTTGCCTCAACCCTCGCGCGACACATGGTGACGCAGTACGGAATGTCTGCGAAGATCGGCCCCGTCTCTTACCCCGAACCAAGCGGAGAGATATTCTTAGGAAGAGATCTCGCCACAGGACGCGAGTATTCCGAAGCGGTTGCCGCTCAAATCGATGAGGAAGTACGAACGCTCCTCTTGCACGCACAAAAAACCGCAAAGGAAACGATCACGAAACATCGCGAACAGTTAGAAAAGATTGCACAGACGTTGATAGAAAAAGAAACGATTGAACAGCAAGAGTTTTATGCCCTATTAAAGGGCTGACGGCCCGTAGCTCAGTTGGTAGAGCAGGCGTCTTATACACGCCGGGTCCCTGGTTCGAGTCCAGGCGGGCCGACAAAAAAGAAGACGCCCCTCGTGCAAAGCACGTGGGGCGTTTTTGCCACCGCCCGCCCCATTAGGGGCCGGTCGGCGACGGAGTGGTGGCGGGTGGCTTCGGCTTCCCGCCGCGCTTGCGACGCGGACCCCGCGCCGCGCGCTCGTCCGCCCGGCGCTTGAACTCGGCTTCCATGGCGCGCTTCACGCGCTCATCGAAGGTCGAATCCTCGAGCACTGTCCGAACCACCGCTTCGAGATCGGTCAGCGTGGGAGCGGTGGGCGACGGTGGGGACAACGGCGTCACAGGTGCAGGGCGCGCCCTCCCACCGAAGAAGCCGAGCAGGATCAGGCCCACAGCAACCGCCTGCACGAGGATAAACTGAATTAGGCTCATTTTCACTTCCCTTGTCCTCCTTGGGCCAAATAGTATCATATAAAATAGCAATCTGTCAATCTAGACTAAAAGATCCTAAAAAAGCGAAAAGCCTAGTAATGTCGACATTACTAGGCTTCGATGGCTTATCTTTTACAAGCGAGCGAGCTTGGACGTTTAAGCGCGTCGCGCTGTAGCGTTTTAGAGACTTCCCCTCTCAAGCGCGCTGCGCTACGGAGTACGAACGAAGTCGTATTGCTACCGAAGAACAGCACCGGTAGTTCTAGGGCGGTTCACGCAACGATTTCGTCACGGAGCCACTCCTTACTTGTTGCGCTCTTGAGCTGCGGCGAGGCGCGCCTTCACGTCCGTGATCTCGATCTGCGACGATGCCGCCGATGCATCGCCGAGCAACGCGCGGAGAGACGTGGCTTCCGCCTCATCCTTTCGTTTTGTTGCCGCCTCGAGAAGATCGAAGATCTCCTCATGGATCGGCTGGCGGGCCTCCCACGGCAGCGCCACCCGAGCAAGAGAGCGTCCAGCAAGGGACCTACGAGTTGTCAGCAGGTCTTCTTCTACCTCGGGCGCTGACCCATCCTTCATCGAGTCGACGGCGCCCTGCTGGCCTACAGACGAACTCCCGCTTGTTGCCATCTCAAGTTGAGCATCCACGGCGGTGGGGCCCTCTTCGTGGGGATCGAGTCGCTCGATCGCCGCAAGTACGTCTGCGGAGATCGGTGCGGGAGCCACCTCTTGAGCTTCTTTCGGCGGCTCCGGCTCGCCCGACTGTGGAACCGAGAAGACGGGGAACTCTTCGGTTGTCGGCTTGCGCACCTCATCGGCGCGCAGATCTTCGTCAGTGAGCCTGCGCTCTCCACCACTTGGCCCACGCGGACCTTGTGGGGGTTCGTCGTCGTCCTCCACCCTACCCGCTCCGCGCATGAAGACGAGGTAGGCAGCCAAACCGAGCAGGAGCGAGAGAAGCCCGGCTACGAACCACATGGGACGCGCAGTCTTTTCATCTCGACTCTCGGCAATGGCTCGATTCTGCTCGAGCGCTTGACGCGTGACTGCGCCCGCGGCCAGCTCACGCTGTGTTGCGGCGCGAGCTTGGGCCTCCAGTTGTGCAACGCGGCGCTGCAGGGGCTCGACCTTCGCAGCTACCGCCGCGTTGATCTTCTCCTGCAGAAGCCGGTCGGCTTCCGCTTTCGCCGCCTCGGCACGCGCCTTGCGCGCCGCAGCAGCTTTTCGAATCTGCTCGGGGGTGAGTCGCTTGCGCGGCTCCTGGCCCTTGAAAACTCGAGTCGGAACCTGTTCTGCGTTCAGGATACACAGGTCGCGTTCGGCGACCTGATAGTCCTTCGAGACTCCGGCGCAGTATCGCACCGAAGCCAGGACGTCCTGCAGCCCAGCGGGCCCCAGGGCATCCAGCGGCGCCTGGGCGCGCGCCACAGGGGCGGCGACCAGGGCCAGCATCATCGCGACCATCGCGACGAGTCCGATTCTTCTCAATCTCGTCATTGTCAAAGACCTCCCCTATCTCCCCCATGGAGACGGTCATGTCTTTTAACATAGAAATAGGCTAGCGTCAATGCCGCTCTCGTGCTATACTCGGTGCATCTTTTGGGCGCTTAGCTCAGTTGGTTAGAGCGACTCGTTTACACCGAGTAGGTCGGGGGTTCGAATCCCTCAGCGCCCACAGCTTACAATTCACCATGACTCCGACCGTTCTTTTAGAAACACCCGATCTCCTCTTTATAGACAAGCCGTCGGGGCTCACCGTCCACAAAAAAACACCCGAAGATCCACAATTCACCCTCGCAGACTGGATTCTGGAACACTACCCGAACATGAGCACTGTTGGTGAAGACCCGCTTCGTCCCGGCATCGTGCATCGCCTAGATAAAGAAACGTCGGGCGTGATGGTTGTTGCTAAAACAAACGCCGCATTCTTTTCGCTCAAAAAACAGTTCCAGGACCACACCATTGAGAAAGAATATTGGGCGCTTGTACACGGGAGCCCTCGCCCACCCCGAGGCACCATAGACGCCCCCATCGGCGCGCTCGGCAATAAGCGCACGACCCGCATCCATGGTAAGCGTACCCTCGTAGCCCGCGAAGCTATCACCGACTATGAGACCCTCAAAACCTTTGAGCGATTTGCGCTCATCGCCGCCCATCCCCGCACAGGGCGCACGCACCAAATTCGGGTCCACTGCAAACACATAGGTACCCCCATCGCAGGAGACCCACTCTACACCACATCCACGCCCAGCCCAGAGGGCCTTTCTCGGCTTTTTCTTCACGCCCGCTCCCTTTCTGTTGCCGCCCCCGATGGTTCAAGGGTCAACGTCCAAGCACCCCTCCCGGGGGATTTACAAAAGGTTCTTGATGCGTTACACTAGGCCTTGCTTATTATGACGAACGTAACCAACCAATTCATCGCAAAGTACGCGCCCGCAAAGCGCTTTGAAGACATCCGCGTCGGCTGGACTGTTCGCGTCTCGCAAAAGTTCATCGAGAAGGGCAAGTCCAAGAGCAGCGCATTCGAAGGCATTGTCATCGCCCGCAAGCATGGCACCGGCCCAGGCGCCACGATCACCGTCCGAAAGGTTTCTAATGGCATTGGCGTCGAGAAGGTACTCCCTCTCGCCCTCCCGACCATTGAGAAGATCGAGGTTATAAAGAAATCCCGCGTCCGCCGCGCAAAGCTGTACTACCTCCGCACAAAGACTGCTCGCGAAATTCGCAAGAAGACCCGCGCGCTTTCTGCGGCCATTGCTCCAGAGCCAGTAAAAGATGCACCAGAGCCAGAGACCGAAGAAGCACCAGTAGAGTAATCAGCCGGCGCCCGTAAGGGCGCCGTTCTGTTCTCCTCTGGAAAAGGTTTGGGAAATGCGGTATCCTCTCTTCCTGTTAGGATGGTAGGTATTTGTTTTTTAGATTATGCGCGGGTGGGCCGAATGCGAGCGGGTGAGCATTCGGCGGGTTCCAAAAGAAACCCTGGTCGGCGCCCGCAACAGTTTTTTGAATTATGCGCGGGTGGCGAAATTGGCAGACGCACTACCTTGAGGTGGTAGCGCCCGCAAGGGCATGGAGGTTCAAGT
>JBBTTB010000012.1:0-13706 GCA_038064455.1 Patescibacteria group bacterium
CTTCGTCAGGGTTTTGCTCAAAATACATTCGAACTTTGTTTAATACACACCGCCAGATTACCAACTTTGAACCATGTATAAATACAAGCATCCAAAACCAATAGTAATAAAACTCACTGATGAGCTTGGTTTTCAATTGCGACAAAAAGCGGCAGGGCATATTACTACAAATCAAAATAAAACTGGAGCAGAACGAGGAAGTTCAGAAGAACAGGGTTTCGGAGCGCTTGCGGAAATGGTCATACGAAACAAGCTTGGCATGCCGGAAATAAACCCCGAAGATCATCCTTTAGGATATGATCTTTTACTTCCCTCTGGGATAAAAGTTGATGTTAAATGTCGTGGTGGCGCATTACCATTCAAAGAGGAGTACGAAAGTAGTGACGGCATTGCAAGAGAAGCAAAACATAATTTTTTTGCGCGACAGATGCATGACGAAAGATTGGATGCCGATATTTATGTTATGACTCACCTCGAAACTCCTAGTAAAAGGGAGCTTCCGGGTACGATCAGGCAAAGAAAATGGATACTTTATATCTGTGGCTGGGTATCAAAGGAGCGAGTATCCAACGAGGGTGTTTACTTACCACGCGGTTCTCTTACTGAACAAGGAAGAACATGGTTCACTTATCGTGGGCAAGAAATAGAGTATTATAACCGTAACCTCAATGGATTGGAAACAGTCGAAGATTTATTGAGTATTGAATCACCAGACGTTGAGGAAGATAGGAACCATAAGGGTGACTTAAACCTGACCTCAGTTGATGCTATTAGAATTGCCTACGACCTTATTGGTCGTGGTGTGCTTTCCGAAAAACACCTTGCTTTTGTTCAAAAAGAAACTGGTATAAATAAAATCGTGAAGCCAGTTTTGCACTCAAACCAGTATTTTCATCTGCTGCACTGGCTGAAAGAAAAAGGCGCGTTGGCTGATAGTGAGATTGAAAAAGCGCGAAAAATTCTCCAAGAGGAGCCGTATAGCGGAATCTAAAATAGCTTTAATTTTTTGCCCTCTGCCTTGTATTGAGCTTCGGCTGCCCTGATACGCCTCTTAGAAACCTCAATATAATCCACTTTATGCTTCTTGAACAGATAAACATCTTCGTTTTTCTCAATCCCAATAAATTTTCTCCCCTCCAAAACTGCCGAGACGAGGAAACTACCACTTCCGCAAGTGTTGTCTAACACGACTTCGCCTTCCTTTGTAAAAGTGCGAATTAAATAGCGGCCAAGCTCTACTGGTTTTTGTGTAGGATGATAAACTTCGCCTTCGCTCTCGGCGGTTTTGAAATATACAACATCAGTAGGATACCTCTCGCCATTGCTTTTTACCTCAACAGTTTTGAAATCGCCATAACTTCCGGTAAATTGATCTTTCCTAAAGCCCTTGTTATAAGGCTCGCCATAAGTCATCTGAGGATTATATGCGGGCTGACTTTTATAAAAAATACAAATATCTTCGTGTTTGCGAAGCGGTTGTTTTTTTGCATTCAAAAAATTAGTCGGTTTTGACTTGACCCAAGTGATTTTGTATTTAAATAGTCGGGGATTAGATAACATGAGGTTCGCCGTAAAGAGCCCTTGCCCCGTAAGAGCAATAACGCCCTTATCTTTTATTATACGCTCGTAGTGGCTCCAAAGTTGATCAGTGGGGATAACACTGTCCCAGTGATTCTGTGTCGTGCCGTATGGTAAATCACACAAAATCATATCTATTGATTTTGCTGGAATTTCTCTCATCACTTCCAAGCAATCTCCCTTAATGACCTGATTTATAAAGTTGGAGATTGCTTTTTCGCTATTTTTTACTGTTTTCGGTTTTACTTCTTCTACGCCAAGATTTTTTCGCAAATACCAAAGGCAGTAAGTGTTTACCGGTAATCCCTCTTGTTGTGCACGTTGCTCTAACTCGAGATAAGAATCTGTTCCGAGTAAATTGCGCAACTCATTACTTCCGAGATTAGCTACGCTTTTATACAAATCTACATTTCTCTCACCGAAAGCTAAAACAACGCCCTTTGCTTTTGAGCTTGCTTCTTTATAATCAGCAAAATAGACTGCTTTGAAAATTTGGTTGCTCGCCATGCATATATTATAGTATGATACCCATATAAACAGAAGTGAATTTATCCACAATAACAAAACAAATAACTTTATGGCCTTAATACCACCCGCATATTTAAACTCTGTCGTATCCATTGGAGTTGAAAAGAAAAATGATAAAAGCGAACCAGAGTTCAAATCTTTGGCGACTGGATTTTTGATTGGTAGGGCTATCGGTGAAAAGAATGAGCAAGGACAACAGCCTTACAGATTATTTCTTGTTACCAACAGGCATGTTTTTCATAACAACAAAACCAAAGAATATGTAAAAGAGGTTCTTCTCCGTCTTAATACCACCGAGAGTAAAAGTCACCACTTTAAGGTTAGCCTGCTCAATACCGATGGTAAACCAACTTGGTCAATGCATGATAATGAAAAAGTAGATCTAGCCGTCTTACCAATAAATGCTGACGCTATGACTGAAGCAAAAATAGATTTCTATTTCTTTAGAGAAAATGATTTATTTTTTGCAAAGGACTTTAGTATGAAGAATATCTCTACAGGAGATGGATTGTTTGTACTTGGTTTCCCAATGAGTATAAGTGGAAAGGCGAAAAATTTTGTAATTGTTAGGCAAGGTATTATTGCCCGCGTTGATGAAGAAGTGCTTGAAGAAGGCTTTTATTATATTGATGCCTCTGCCTATCCAGGAAATAGTGGAGGACCAGTTATCATCAAACCTGAAATAGTTTCAATACAAGGCACGGCAAGTAATAATTCTGCAGGTTTAATAGGTGTAATAAGTTCTGGAGAAACATATTCTGATGTTGCCGTTAGTCAACAAACTGGTGAAGCAAAAGTAATTTTTACTGAACAGACCGGTTTAGTAAGGGTTGTACCGATAGAACAAATTTACGAAATAGTTGATTCTATTATGAAATCAGCCGTACCAGCACAAGAGGCAAAAGTTGAAAATGCTGGTTCTAAAGTAAAAGAATAGGCCTAGCACCGTTGGTCTAAAATTCTAACGAGTAGTCTACCGCATTTTGTCCATTGGCAGACTTTGACTTAGCCGCCCCAAACCATTCAGGGTGAATTTTATCCAAAAATATTGTCACCTTACATTTCCCGTGCGATCACGAGCGCGGATACGGAAGAAGCACCTGCGGCGCGAAGTGTCGTGGCACAGGCATCAAGGGTGGCGCCCGTGGTGCAGACGTCATCAATAAGGAGAACACGCCTTCCTTTTACGATCGATGGGTTTGGACAAGAGAATAAGCTTTGCACTGAAAGAAAGCGTTCGGTGCGTGAATGGTGCACCTGGGCCTCTGTGTGGTGCGTGCGCGTAAGTGCGGTTGGTGCGTAAGTTTGTTGTGTCGCGTGCGCGACAATTTCTGCAATGCGTTCTGCTTGGTTGAACCCGCGCCAGTTGAGGCGACGCGCATGGAGGGGCACGGGAACGATGAGGGGATTGTCAGTAAAGGGATTATGCGAGCGCGAGATGCGCTTGAGCGCGCGCAGTACAAGGCGGCCGAGTGGTTGGTGTAAGTCTTCGATGCACCCATATTTGTATGCGTGGAGTGCGCCGCGCACGGTGGGGTGCTGAAAATGGGTGGCGGCATAGAGTGCGCTCACGTTCCATTCCGGAGCACAGGTGAGGCACGTTGCGCCTTTCGGCGTAGCGCGGGCGCACCCAATGCACTGCCCCGATGCGCTCACGGGAACGCGACCAGCGCATGCACGGCAGAGGTAGCGATCGCGAGGGTCGAAGGGGAGCGCGCTACATGCAACACACCGTGGTGGGAAGACGGCATCGGCAATGGTGGTGCACAGCTGGGCGATGAATGGCATGGTATACTACTGGTGACGTTATCATGTTTAAACTTTTTCAGTCAAAAGGAAAACTGGGTGTGGATATCGGAACGCACGCCATTAAAATTGTTGAGCTTGGGAAAGAGAATGGGCGTTTCTTGCTTTTAAACTATGGCATCTTTGCATTTCCAGAGACGGGCACGGGCACAACACCCGAAGAGCGCGACGCGTTTCTCACGCAAGGCATCAAACAACTCATAGAGCAATCTAAGTTTTCGAGCGTTGATGCCGTTGCAGCGCTTCCGCCCTTCTCACTCTTTACCACAGTGATTGAGATGCCATATCTTTCAGAAGACGACCTTGCGAAGGCGATTCCGTTTGAAGCACGCAAGTATGTCCCCATTCCATTAAGCGAGGTGGTGCTGGATTGGTCTATTATCGGTGTGAATGAGGCGGCGCCGGGATCGACCACGCCGCCAACGGTTGAGATATTTATCGCCGCGGTGCCCCGTGAAGAGACGGCGCGCTATCAGGCGATCATGCAGGCCGCTGGCTTAAATCTTGTTGCTTTGGAATTACAGAATACGGGGCTTATTCGTGGCCTACTCGGAAATGATCTTAGCCCAACTGCAGTCGTTGATATCGGAGGGCGCGGTACTACAATTATTATTGTGAGCAAGGGATATGAGCGGGTGAGTCGTTCCTATGAGATTGGCAGTTTCGAGATTACAAAATCAATTGCCCATGCTTTGAATATCAGCGCAGGGAAAGCCGAGGATCTTAAAATGCAATATGGCATGCGCGAAGGGGATGACAATGTCATTCGCGATTCTGTTATCTCACTTGTTGATCTCATTGTGTTTGAAACAAGCAAAACAATTGCTGGATACGAAGAATCAAAAAACACCAAGATTGGGCGCGTCGTGCTGACGGGCGGCTTGGTGAATATGCCAAGCTTCGTAGACTATTTTACGAAGCGTCTTTCGCGTGATGTTATTGTGGGGAATGCATTTTCTCGCGTCGTGTACCCCCAGCAACTTGCGCCGGTGATCCAAGAACTCTCAAATACGCTCGCAGTAGCCACAGGTCTAGCCATGCGTGAGGAAAGCTAATGGTATACTAGCACTAGGGAGCATTCCGCTCTCTCTTTCCTATGCCAGGCCGCGGCGGCATTCAACTTCTACCTACACTTCCCGGCACTAAAAAGATCGACGTTGTAACGCCGGGTGAGTATACCGTGCTCATTATTGGAGTGCTGATCTTCGCTGTGGGCGTTGGGCTTTCTGTGTTCGCATGGTTCCGTGTGCAGGCAAAAGAAGACAAGATAGCCGCGCTGAATGTAGATATTGAGCAGATCGAAAGATCGCGCATTGTGAAAGACGAGCAAACGATCATTGCATTTCGCAAGCAGCTTGCGCCAGTTGGAAACATCCTTGATAACCATATATTTGTGACGCAGGGCCTTGAGGCTCTTGAGAACCTGATCCATTCCAAGGTGCAGGTAAAGAATCTTTCAGTGCAAACACAGCAAGGGATGATATCGGTAAAGGGACTTACATTAGACTATACGACAATTGCACAACAGCTTGCTACATTTTTGCGTAAGAATAAGCACATTACGTCAGCGGTACTCGGTGGTATGCAAAGCAATAATGCAGGAGGACTTGATTTCGATGTCTCACTGGTAGTAAATGCCGATGCATTTTTCCGTCGTCAGCCATCTCCTACACCGCGTCCGAGCCCTTCGGGGAAGCCGTCTCCGACAGTATCTCCAAAGCCATGAATCTTCCCGCTGCACCAAAAGATATGATCGGCGCCACGCTTGCCGCCATTGGCATTGCGGTTGGTTGGGGCTTTGGGTATGCGCACATGAGTACGCTTGGCGCGTATGACGAAGCTATCGCTGAACGCGAGAAGTTTGTGGATGAGCGGATGCAACAAAAAGCGAATTTTGAAGACCTGTTTGGTGCCTATACTTCCGCGAACGATATCAAGCGTGCGACACAGGAGATTTTACCGACAGAAGAAAATATTCCAGAGCTTATTTCCGCGCTTCAGCAGATGTCGCGCGATGCAGGAGTCGGCGTGAAGGCTCTTTCTGTGACGGCGACTGGGGGAGGGAAGGATGCCAAAGCAACAGGATCGGTCATGAACGTGGGTATTGCCCTAAGCGCGCAGGGTTCGTATGGGAGCATTAAAACCCTCCTTTCCTTTTTAGAGCGAAATCGACGCATCATCGATGTAGCAACCGTAGATTTTGCGCCAAGCGCTATTGATACGACGCTTATTGATGTGACCATCTCCGCAAATGCCTATGTTGCGCCAGCACAGGCTACAAAATCTGAAGAGAAACCGCCCGCTTCCACTAAAAAGTCGCCATCAGACTCTTAATTATATGCCACAACAACCTTCTGGATCACAAGTATATATTATTCTTGGGGCGATTATCCTCCTTGGTGCCGTCGCGGGCTATATCGTCTCTGGTATGGTGAGTCGCGGAGTAGCTATACCAGAGTACGTCATACAGAAACCCGATACGCTCAAAGAGCTTGATGGCCCGGGTTTTCAGTTCTCGCTCCTGCGGGGCAATGAGACGTATACGTCACTGCAGTCATTTGGCGAGTCAACAGTAACAATCCCTGCGGGCGGCCGTCTTAATATGTTTGCGCCAGTGCAGTAAACACATATGGTAAATCGCACCCCCATTCTTCTCATCCAAGAGCTTGTTCGAAAAAACCTTATCACTGAAGAGGCGGCTCTTTCGCTTGACGCGCGCGCGCGACAAGAGCGCAAGGATCTTTCTGATATGCTGGTTGAGCAAAACATCATTTCAGAAAAGGACCTCACGACACTTCGCTCAAAATTATATAAACTACCCAGTCTTGACGCGGGGGCACTACAGCCAAACCCAGACGCGCTCTCACTTATTCCAGAAGATGTCGCCGCATTTTATCGCATTGTCGCATTTGATCGCGATGACACGACGTTGAAAGTAGCGCTGGTGAATCCTGAAGACATTGATGCGCTTGAGGCATTGAAGTTCGTCGCGGTAGGAAAAGGACTTCGTCTTGAAAAATACATCGTGTCAGCTCGAGAGCTTGATAAGCTACTTGCTAATAATCGCACCCTTAGTGGTGATGTGGGCCTTGCGCTTGATGCACTCGCGCAAGACGCAACAGAAGTAAAAGCTGAAGCAGAGGCAAGTACGCTTCAACTTGAGGAGATTACTGCCGAATCTCCGGTTATTAAAATCGTCGGCGCTATTTTAAAACATGCCGTGGAATCTCGTGCGTCTGACATTCATATTGAGCCATTTGAAGAACGTGTGCGGGTACGGTATCGCATTGATGGTGCGCTCGTAAAGACACTGCAATTGCCGCGTCAGCTTCACCCTGCGATTGTGACGCGCATTAAAATACTCTCGGAAATGAAGATTGACGAAACGCGCGTGAGTCAGGATGGGAGATTTTCGCTCCGCGTGGGGAGTCGAAAGATTGACTACCGTGTTTCTACGTTACCCACAAAACACGGCGAGAAGATTGTGATGCGCATTCTTGATCCGTTTGGGAATGACGTGAGCATGGAGCAGCTTGGGTTCCAAGATGAGCCACGCGCGGCGCTTGAGCGTGCTATCGCAAAACCCTACGGGAGCATTCTTATCACGGGTCCTACGGGGTCTGGTAAGTCTACGACCATTGCCGCCGTATTACGCCGTCTGAATACCGAAGACGTGAACATTGTGACCTTGGAAGATCCGGTGGAATATTTTCTAGACGGCGTAAACCAGTCGCAGGTGCACGAGGAGATCGGCTACACGTTCGCAACAGGCTTGCGCAGTATTTTGCGTCAGGACCCAGATATTGTGGTAGTTGGTGAAGTTCGTGATCACGAGACTGCCGGCCTTGCTACGCAAGCGGCACTTACGGGCCACCTGGTGCTTTCGACACTGCACACAAACGATGCTATCGGTGTGATCCCCCGTCTCATTGATATGGGTATCGAGAAATATCTCATTCCACCAACGCTGAATGTCGTAGTTGGCCAGCGTTTGGTGCGGAGACTCTGTAAGGCGTGTGCACTCACGGAGAAGGCGAATGTGACAGAACAAGAAATGATTACGAAGGCGGTACAGAGCATGCCGCGTGTTTACCAAGAGACATACACGGTTAAAGACGAATACACTATACAAAAACCAAACATTAATCCTGGTGGGTGTCCCGAGTGTGGCGGAAAGGGTTATAAGGGGCGCATCGGTGTTTATGAGGTTCTCGAAATGACGCCGGCAATTGAAAAGCTAGTGCTCGGAACATTTTCAGAAGCGGCACTGCGCCAAGAGGCAGAACGACAGGGGATGCTAACAATGTACCAAGATGGTATTCTAAAGGTGCTTCAGGGCATGGCATCCTTGCAAGATATTTTAGAACTCGTTGGCGACTCTTCATCATGATCGATCCAAAAGCATTTCTTGCAGAACTCCTTACTATCACCGCGCAACAAGGCGCGTCTGATTTGCACTTGTCACCGGGATACTATCCTGTGGTGCGTGTTGATCGTCGCCTTATGCCGCTTACCAATAAGCCGATTTTAGATCGCGAGACACTGGAAGCGCTCGCCGGGCTCCTCATGGGCCCCGAACGAAAAGAGCGATTTGCGAAAGATCGGGAACTGGATTTCTCGTTTAGCTTTGAAGATAAGGCTCGCTTCCGCGTGAATGCGTACTATACCAAAGGGAACATTGCTGCGGTGTTGCGCTTTGTGCCCGATAACATCCGTACCCTTGAAGAGTTAAAGCTTCCGCCAATTTTAAATGTGTTTACCAAGCTCTCTCAAGGTCTGGTGCTTGTGGTAGGACCGAACGGCCATGGGAAATCAACGACACTATCGGCTATGATTGAGCGCATTAACCAAGAGCGTGCAGAAAAGATTGTCACGATTGAAGACCCTATTGAGGCTATTTATAAATCAGAGAAGAGCATCATTGATCAGCGTGAAGTAGAGCAAGATACGCTTTCATTCTATAAGGCACTGCGCGGTACGTTTCGCCAAGATAACAACGTGATCGTCGTTGGTGAAATGCGCGACTATGAGACGATGAGCGCCGCGGTGACTGCTGCAGAAACGGGACGCTTAGTATTTGCTTCATTGCACACAAATAGTGCGCCGCAAACCGTTGAGCGTATTATTGATAGCTTCCCATCAGAACAACAGCCACAGATTCGCGTGCAGCTAGCGAACATTCTCTCGGGAGTTGTGTCACAGCGCTTGGTGCCGCGCATCCAGGGAGGCCTTGCAGCGGCAGTTGAGGTTATGATGGGTACGGTCGCAGTACGTAGTATGATCCGTGAAAATAAAATTAAACAACTCGAGCAGGTTATTGAGACTGGCCAAGACGTTGGTATGATCTCGCTCGATCGTTCTCTTGCGGATTTAGTGCGTAAGCAGGAGGTGAGCATTGAGAACGCAGAGTTCTACGCGTCGAATCCACAGAACTTGCGCTCGATGCTCCGAAGTTAACGTATGGAATTTCTCTACCAAGCAAAAGATCAGTCGGGGAGAGTGCTCCAAGGCGTTGTTGATGCACCGAACGAGGGTATCGCCGTAGACACGCTTCACAATAAGGGGCTCACGCTCCTCTCTATTCAATCAGCAAAGAAGCCGTTTGTGTACTCGGACATAGCGCTCATTTTTTCTAAACCGAAACAAAAAGATATTGTTATTTTTACACGTCAGCTTGCGACGCTTATCGAGGCAGAAATGCCACTTGCAGAAGGGCTGCGCACTCTCGCAAAGCAGACCGATAAGAAAACTTTTCAGAAGATTATCAATGATATTGCAGACTCTGTAGAGTCGGGTATTGGACTTTCCGATTCTATGAGTGCGCACATTAATCTATTTACACCATTCTATGTGAAGTTGGTGAAGTCGGGTGAAATTTCCGGTAAGCTGCAAGAATCGTTATTGTATCTTGCTGATTACCTTGAGCGGAGCTATGCACTTACTGCAAAACTCAAGGGCGCGTTGGCATACCCCGCATTTATTATGTTTGCCATGGCGATTGTCGCCACTATCATGATGACCTACGTATTGCCACAGCTTCTTGTTGTGTTTAAAGAGGCGGGAAATATTGAACTTCCACTACAGACGCGCCTACTTATGGCAACATCTGACTTTATGGCGGCATATATAGTCTACATTATTATTGCCGTCGTGTTGGGCTCTTTGGGGCTTTGGCGATATGTGAAGACGCCAACGGGCCAAGCCCAGTTTGATGAATTCCAACTGCACGTTCCTGGGTTTGGTAAAATTTTTCGCAATGTGTATCTTGCGCGTATCGCAGAAATCTTTTCAACGCTGGTTAAGTCCGGTGTCGGCATTCTTGACGCCATTAAGCTTGTCGCCGACCTTGTCGGTAATAAGTCATACGAGGCACTGCTCGTAAAAGTTGAGCAAACAGTTCGCGGCGGAGGAGGCGTGGCGACTGCGCTTATGGAAAATTCCGCGCTTATTCCAGTGCTTATGAGCTCCATGGTCGCCATTGGTGAGAAGACTGGTAAGCTTGATAGTATGCTGGCATACGTCGCGAAATTTT
This sequence comes from Patescibacteria group bacterium, assembly GCA_038064455.1. Taxonomy (GTDB): domain Bacteria; phylum Patescibacteriota; class Minisyncoccia; order 2-02-FULL-40-12; family GWA2-44-9. The sequence continues at coordinate 10,445 of JBBTTB010000012.1, forward strand.
ATCGCGCTGAATCAGAGGCCAGCGTGCAGTCAATTTCATCGCTTGTGGAGCCAGCTATTATGTTGGTGCTTGGCTTTGGTGTTGCCGCGCTCGTCTCTGCCGTGCTCCTTCCGCTCTATAGTCTTACAGCGCAGTAGCGCTGTTGATAATATCCCTTGTGTCCGCGTATCATACGCGCGATAATACATTGTAACGATATATGAAACACTTCCACCCTCGCTCTCGATTTGCTCGTGGTTTTACACTTGTTGAGTTGCTGGTGGTCATTGCCATCATTGGTATTTTGGCAACGACTGGTTTGACACAGCTCGGTTCCGCGCGTGCAAAAGCGCGGGATGCCCGTCGTATCTCTGATATACGAGAGATAGCCCAAGTCATCGAGTTCTATAACAATAGTGAAGATGATGGATACCCTCCCGACATAGATGCGGCAACATTAAGCGCGTATATTTCTGGTAACGTTGTTCCTGCCGACCCCGCATCAGGAGACCCATATCAGTATGCCACTGGGACAAACACTCCTCGTCGCTTCTATCATCTCTGGATTGAGCTCGAGACGTCTTCAAAGGTTCTCGAAAGCGATTCAGATATTAATTCCGAAGAACAATCTGATTGGACTGGCAATATAAAAGACGCATCTGACCCCGGAGTGACGGAGCTCTGCACTACGGCTGATGATGATTGCATATATGACGTGGGGCAGAAATTATAATGTAGTAATCAAATATAAACGTGGCGAACTGGGCGGTCTCTTAAGAACACACAGCACGCCACACCATTTCTAGCATGCGAAAAAAATTACAACAGGGGTTTACACTGATTGAGTTGCTGGTTGTTATCGCCATTATTGGTATTTTGGCAACTACCGCACTCACACAGTTGGGGAGTGCGCGTGGACGCGCTCGTGACGCAAAGCGCTTGAGTGACGTTGCGCAAATTGCACAGGCAATCGAGATACACAATGATCAAGAGGGTGGCTACCCAGACGATATCTACGCTGATCTCGTGAACTATATCTCTGGAACCACGGTGCCTTTTGATCCTTCTACGGACGCAGAATACAACTATGCCTATCGGGGTGGTTCCGCAGGGAAGCGTATCTCGTATCATCTCTGGGCAGAGCTTGAGTCAACATCGAGCACGCCACCGCGCTCTTTGAGCAGTGATGCCGACATCGATTCAACAGACGCAACTGGTGGCGCCTGGACGGCGGGGAGCGGTACGATAGAAGATGGAGCCAGTGAAGCGTGTACCAGCTCTACGGACATTGATTGTATATACGATATTGGTCAGAAATAACTTCTCATAGGAGAAAAACGAAGCGGCCCGTATCGGGGCCGTTTTGTTTTTGATATGATGATGCGATGGAACCGTTTTTTGTTGCAGGAATATTCGGCGCGTGTATAGGAAGTTTTGTGAACGTGCTCGTGATGCGCATGGGGAAAGGTGAGTCGTGGATAACGGGGCGCTCTCACTGCACCGCGTGCAAGGCTCTCATTGCATGGTATGATCTTGTCCCTGTGGTGAGCGCGTTGCTACTGGGGTTTCGATGTCGCGCATGCCATAAACGATTCTCATCAGAGTATTTCTGGGGAGAGCTCGGTATGGCGGGGCTTGCTGTCGCTTGGGTATTCACTTTGGGTCCTTCAATCCAGCCACTACATATCGCATATGCGTTAGCACTTATTTTATTTGTCGCGCTTTTGCGTCTCGACGCAAGGCACTTTTGGCTTCCAGATACTCTTACGGCATCATTAGCCGTTGTTGCGCTTGCTGGGCATCTCTTGGCGGGGAGCCGCATGCAGGAATATCTACTTTCTGGGGCTGGGCTTGCAGCTTTTTTTGGTATACTGCACGTAGTATCGCGTGGTAGGTGGATTGGACTTGGTGATGCCAAGCTCGCGGGGGGCATAGGATTTCTCCTGGGGTATCCACTGGGATTTTTGGCGGTTGTCGGAGGTGTGTGGCTTGCGGCGGCGTGGGCGCTTGTGCTGGTGCTACTCAAGCGTGCAACATTGCGTACCGCAATCCCACTGGGCACCTTTCTTTGTATCGGAGCTATAATCGTTATTCTTTTTCCTTCGTATGTACGACCACTGGAACGACTTTTCTAGTAAGGCGGCAACAGCAGAGCTTGTGGCGCGTACTCGTGGTGACGGGGTGCGTCCCCCAAGCGTTTTCGCACAACTCCTGATTGTGGTGATATTTTTAGGTGCGCTGATTATGTCTAGGGGCACCGAGCTGGGTGCTGCGCAAGTTGTGTTCGCGTTGCCACAAGGAACAAGGATATTTGAGGGTGATGTGGTGCGTGGCATGACGCTTGTAGATGCGCTCAATGCCGCGGCGCTAGCAGGTAATATCACCCTTCGTTTCGCAATCGATGACTCAAATGGTATGCGCATTATTGCACTTGATGGCATCGCAACGCGATCGATCCAGGCAATTCCTGTGCGTATGACGCGCAACACGGATGTTGTCGATGTACACAAGGCTCATGCAATCTTGATTCGTCCGGGCGACTTGGTGAAGATCTCACTTGATGAATAACACTCGTCGATCACTCGGCTTTACGCTGATTGAAATTCTTATTGCGATTGCAATTACCGGCATTGTTACCACCGGAGTGGTGACGCGTTTTAGTAAGACGTCAGTGGTAACTCGTAAGGCCGCAGAGCGATTCATTACTGATCTTCGCTCTATGCAGTCGCGTGCGCTTTCAGGAACTCAATACGAAGATGCCTTTCGGTGTGGCTTTGGTATTACCGTAACGACCGAGACAACCTACGCTCTTTATGCTGGCCCCGATGCTGGCAGTGTAGTATGTGCGAGTGAGGACAGAAATTTTGAAGACGGCATAGATGCCACGATAGAAGAACTCTCGCTTCTCGATCCAACACTTTCTTTTAAAACGGCGGTAGGTGATATCTTTTTTGAACCACCCAGTGGCACCGCCGCTTTAGACAATACGATTGGTACAAACCAAGCTCCAGTGGATGTCGTTATTGGGCCAACGGAGACAGACTGCATCGCTTCTCCGAATCAATGCCAGCGGGTGTGTATTTTTGCAACGGGGAAAATTGACCTTGTGCGCGCAGATGGCGTTTGTGCAGAGCCAATATCTTCAGGGCCGCCACCTACGCCTACTGCGACACTAGCCCCGACTCCCGCCCCCTACGTCACCCTCTCTACAGCCCCCACTACTGTTGCGGGAGGAGCTTCCGTCCAAGTATCTTGGAACCGTGTGAACTTCTCTGGATATCCC
>JBBTTB010000013.1:0-19486 GCA_038064455.1 Patescibacteria group bacterium
AAAATTCCATTAAAATACCCCCCCCCCCGAACATTTTTCACCCCCGATTCTCCAAAAAGCGAAGGTTGCGTATGCATTGTGGCACCAGTATCACCAAACACTACCGAAATCCCATCGCTATTCATTGGGTCAGAGGATAGACTCATTGTTTATTGAATCGCTAGAAGCACTTGCGACCGCAATATTTCTGTCGCGAGAAGAAAAACTGCCGTTCGTTCAGCGCGCAATTCGAAAATTGGACACGCTCAAGGTATTACTCCTCATCCTCTGGGAGACCGCATCACTCGACACTAAAAAGTATATCGCACTTTCACTATCACTCGATGAAGTGGGACGAATGCTCGGCGGATGGAGTGGGCAACTTCAAAAACAAAACTCTCCCCAAAGCGGGGAGAGAACGTGAGAAAGTTGCGAGCAGAGCCGCCGGGTTGTTGCCGTTCCAGTCGTTGTTGAGCCAGTTGTAGTTCGTGCGCCACTGCTCGTCGTTGAAGTAGACGTAGCGGACGTACAGGTTGCCGTTGGCGTTGCGGAATGTACGAGATGCCATCAGTGCCACTGCTCTTTGAGTACTCTCGGAGCTGTATCGTATTCGGCATCATAATGCCCGAGCACCCCGTACCAAGTTTCTTTTGTTTTTAAGCCCTTGGATCTCACGCTACAGAGAACCTTGATTCTGTGTATTCTGGAAAAACAAGGTGCTGAGTTCGGTGGTGAGCAACCGTGATCACTCACATATTCACCTACTTTCATAAAGAGTGTATCAGAAATAAAAGCGGCCCGCACATTTCTGTGCGGGCCCAAGGACTAAGCTACAAAGCGCAGAGCGCTCAGTACCAAAGTCCGGAGAACTAACTTGCGAGCAGAGCCGCCGGGCCGCTGCCGTACCAGTCGTCGTCGAGCCAGTAGTAGCTCGTGCGCCACTGCCCGCCGTCGAAGCCGACGTAGCGGACGCACAGGTCGCCGCTGGCGTCGCGGAAGATGGCACCCCAGAAGAAGATGTAACGGATGTTGCCATTCTCGTCCTTCTTCCACGACTCGGGGAAGAGCTCCGGGTACTTCATGGGTGCGTCCATGATGTTGGGGTGGAGCACCGGCTTCCCGGTGAGCTCTTCGCGAAGCTCGTGGCCCTGGATCACCTTGCCGTTCTGCTGACGCTCGGAGAGGTGGAGGATGACCTTCTTGCCATCCACATACAGCTCGCCATCCTTCCGCTTCTCGATCTTCACCTTGCCGCCGCCGGCGTTCGCTTCGATGGTGGCACCGTCAAACGGGAGCTTGGGCGGGGTCGAGAGATCGACGATGATGGACTTTCGGACTCGCGGCTTGGCAGGCTTCTGGCTCGCCAGGAACTTCTGGCCCAACGGCTGGAGGAACTCCTTGACGAAGCCTTCCTTCCCCTCGCCGACGACCCACGGCAACAGCTCGATCCCAACGCCCATCTTCACGAACGTGTCGCGCACCAGCGCGAACAGGTTGATCACCACCGAGAGGAGATAGCCCAACGACTTCCAGTCCGTCTTCTGCTTCTTCATAACGCTCCTTATTGCCGCCTCATTATTCGCGTGAGCGAACGCCGACTTGGCAAAGCTATGGTTGTAAACGTACCCAACCTGACTCTATAATTATACCAGTTTATATGAAGAAAGTCAATATTCGCCACCTAGCCCAAAAAGGCCTTTTTTGCTAGGATTCCCCTATGCTTTCTCTTGGAATTGTTGGCCTTCCTAATGTCGGTAAATCAACGCTCTTCCAGGCGGTGACGAATAAGCACGTCGATATTCAGAACTACCCATTCACTACCATTGAGCCAAACGTAGGGGTTGTAGAGGTCCCCGATCCTCGTGTCGACGCGCTCACCCAGCTCTCCCACTCCGCACGGTCTATTTACGCCACCGTGCAATTCACCGACATTGCTGGCCTTGTGAAAGGCGCGAGTCAGGGTGAAGGGTTGGGGAATAAGTTCCTTGCGAATATTCGCGAAGTAGACGCCATCACGCATGTGGTACGTGCATTTCACGACGATAATGTCCTCCACGTGCACAGTCGCATTGACCCGATTGATGACATTGCGATCATCAACATGGAGCTCATTATGGCCGACACCGAAACCCTCGCCAAGCGCCTCGAGAAAACACAAAAAGAAGCTCGGGTAGATAAGAAGGCGGCGGCGCAACTGCCGCTCCTTGAGCACCTCATTGCCCTGAACAACGCAGGAACGGTACTCTCTGGCGTAGCGCTTTCGGATGATGAGAAGGAGCTGGCCCATGAGTTGAACCTCCTTTCCGCAAAACCCTTTTTATACGTATTAAATGTCTCAGAGCAGCAGCTCACCGACGGCTGGCAGCCCAGCAGTGATTTACGCGAAGCACTGCATGGCGCACCGTTTGTCGTGATGTGCAACGCTATGGAGCTCGCACTTTCTACGATGCCTGCGGAAGACAAAAAAGAGCTTCTCGCTTCTGTAGGAAAAGCACAAAGTGGCCTTGATGAACTTATCACCATTGGATACCGCCGCCTTGGGTTGCTCACCTTTCTCACCACCGGTGAGACGGAAAGCCGCGCGTGGACCGCGCATGAAGGCGATCCCATCCCCGTCGCTTCGCGTGCCATTCACACCGACTTTGAACGTCTCTTTATTCGTGGCGAAGTCATCCCCGCACAACAACTGCTTGAAGCTGGCGGCTATGGCCCTGCTCGCGCCAAGGGCTTAGTAAAAACAGTAGGGCGAGACTATATCATACAAGACGGAGACGTGGTAGAAATTTTGGTCGGAAAATAAAAAAGCCCGCCGACCGCACAACGTGTGCGACCGGCGGTTGAGGGCTTGTACCCGTGCTCTACGTCGACGAAGCCTCCGGCTTACCCACCTCGACGGAAAGGTAGTCCTTCCAGCGCGGGCGGACTTCAAAGCCGGCGCGCTTCACCCGAGTATGCAGAGTCCAGAACTGCTCCTTTTTCGCGGCAATCACATTCTGAATGCAGTCATTCTGCGAAGCCAGTTCATCGTACTCGTCAGGGGACGCCAGCGCATCCATCGCCGTACCAACACCAGAAGCAACGTAGTGGGGTGCGTTCTGGTAGAAACGGATTTGGGCCTCACACGCCGCGGCGAGCTCTTGCGCCAGAAGCATCAGGCTCTCGTCCACCCGCTTTTGGGACGGCTGGTAGACCTCGTAGAGCTCCATCGTGTCGGTGAACAGCTTCTCCAACCTCTTGACATCTACTGAGAAGTTGATACCCCAGTAGGCGCAGACAGCCAAAGAGGCGAAGCCGGCCATCAAGGAGATCAGCCCCGGGCCTGCAAGCAACGCGACCAGCCCGACTATTAGCAACGTCGCCGCAACTGCCAGATTGTTGGTGATACGCGTGATGGCCTTGGTCAGTTGCACGTATTCTACTGCGATGTACTTCATGTCAACGACCCTTCTATCCCTTTCCGCTACCAGTTCTTCTGGTGCGGGAGACGTTCTTCGCCTCACGGGGATGCAATATAATACAATGTATATATCATAATGTCCAGCCTCCTCACTCTTTCATAAAAAAGCCCGCCGACCGCACAACATGTGCGACCGGCGGTTGAGGGCTAGATGTACTTGGCGCGCCGACGGCGACGCCATCCCCACCACCATGCCATGGCGATGCCGATGACGGGAAGGTACACAGAGCAGGTGTCCCAGATCGTCGCAGCGAGTTCTTTGAGTGGGGACATTTGCTCCCAGCTCACGATCTCCCACCGGATCGGCTTCTTGGAGCTCGGGAAGAACACCTTGGCAAGGATCTGCCACTTGAGAAGGCGCATACCTTCGCACATCACGGTGATGGACGGCTCCAGGTCGAACGTCTCCTCCCACTGCAGATCTTGAATGCGCCTGCCAGCGTTTTCAGCATTCTCCAGTGATGTGAAGGAATCTTCCTCCAGCACCACCCGAAGCTTCGCGAAGAACGGACTCACGGGATGCTCGGGAACGTTGAGCTCCATGTCCAGTTCCTCCAGACGCTTCGCCATCGCGAACGCCTCGGAGATGCCCGGCGACGTTTTCTGTTGCGTCCTTCCGCCACAGAGGATGAGGTGGGAGAACGGATTCCCCATCGCATCAGCTTTGAGCAGAAGTTCACGAACGCGGACCAAGTAGTGCTCCGTTTCCGGAGCGTAGCGGAGCACCGGCGTTGCGCCATACCCCGCCACAACCAACACCTTCATACATCACCTCCTCGATGATGGGGGATGGGGGGGCCCTAACCCTTCGTGCGCTGTCCGAAATCCTTGAACAGCGCGGTTGCCTTCTGCTCGACCGCGATGAGGCGGTTGCCGAGCTCCTGCACGAGCTCCTCGGTGTTCTGGAGCGCGACGAAGTGCCAGAGCATCATCGTCACGACCAGACACCAGGTCAGGAACAACGCCACCCAACGCCACGTGACGTTTTCCGTCTCGCCGGCGCTGAAGCCCAGCACGAGCATCAGGACCATGCACGCACAGTCCACCAGAACCAGCTGGTTAGTCCACTTGCGCGGCTCCTTGAGGAGCTCTGCAAGAGGCGCCCTTCGCATCACATTCACATTCACACCCGCCTCCTTGAAGACACAAGCATAGCAACAAAAACAACATTTGTCAATCACTCGATCTTGATTGACAGGCGCCATTTTCCTTGGTAATGTGTGGCCTGGTAATGCAATAACTGCATGACGAGAGGCCCACATCTGCGCCTCTCGGGCGTGCGGAAACCCAAGAGTATTGATATGACTGACACGAATCGCCGTTATGAGTTGGCGTACCATCTCGATGGTACCAAGACTCCGGAAGAAGTCCCCGCTCTCCACGCAAGTGTGGAGCAGATCGTTACCTCCCACGGAGGAATAATCGTAGAATCAAAGGCACCGGAAGCAACCCGCTTGTCCTATCCTATCCAGCACCAACGCTCCAGCTTTTTTGGCTGGTGCCATTTCACGTTGGAAGATACCGACCAGCTCGCCCTCATTGATGAAGCCCTCCGCCTCACCAAAGAGGTTCTGCGCCACATCGTGCTCACGCTCGATGAGCGCGTAGCAGAAGCCCATTCCCGCGCCCGTTCTCGCACTCCCCGCGCCGCACAGCCAGACATGGATGCGCAGCTGGACAGCGCAATGAACGACGTCGCGTAACGCCATGAACCTGAACAAGGTCTACTTGATCGGACGGCTTACTCAAGATCCAGAAATGCGCGCAACGCCCGGCGGGCAAAATGTTGCAACCCTGCGCATGGCTACGAATCGCGTCTGGTATGACAAGCAGTCGAGCCAGAAGCGTGAAGCAACTGAATTCCACACGGTCATCGCATGGGGACGGCTCGGCGAAATTGCGAGCCAATACCTCCGCCGTGGATCTCTCGCACTGATCGAAGGACGTATACAGACTCGCTCATGGACTGGTACACAAGATAGTGTGAAGCGCTATACCACCGAGATCATCGCAGAAAACCTGCAACTTGGTCCTCGTTCCGCTGGCGGAGAGCCCATGGGAGCGCCATCTGCACCGCGAGCACCAGCAGCCGCCATGTCAGATGCCCCAGCCATGGAGCCTGAAATTCCTATCATTGATGAAAGCGAACTGCCACACCAAGGCATTGAGGAAGAAGACGTAAAGATTAAACCAGAAGACTTACCATTCTAACGACTATGGACTGCACACATTGCAAAAACGCAACCCCAACCATTAACTACAAAGACGTGAAGGCACTTCGTGCCTATACCACGTCAGAGTTTAAAATCGGCTCATCGCGCCGTAACAAGCTCTGCAAACTACACCAACGCCACATCGCACAAGCGATTAAGCTCGCGCGCTTTATGGCCCTTATGCCATACACGCGCAACCAAACGGTGCAGAAGTAGAAAGCCCTCTGTAGCACACAAAACGCCCCGTATGGGGCGTTTTGTGTGCTTTGTGGCTCCATTATATTACTACTCCTCTGACGCAAGCGGTGCGGGCTTTGCAGGAGCGTCGCCAAGAGCTGCCGCTTTTTTAATCTCTTCAGCGATTTCTTTTCGAATCTTTGGGTTCTCTTTCAAAAAGGCGCGAGCACCCTCCATGCCTTGCCCGAGTTTATCATTGCCACGCGTATACCAACTTCCCGCCTTACCAACAACGCCATACAAAACACCTGTGTTCACAAGATCAGATTCCGCAGAAATGCCTTCGTTGTAGAAGATATCGAACTCACAGGTGCGGAATGGCGCGGCAACTTTGTTTTTTACAATCTTCACCTTCACGCGATTTCCAATAATACGTTCGCCGCTTTGAATTTGGGCTGAACGACGGATCTCGATGCGCACCGATGCATAAAACTTAAGCGCTAAACCGCCCGTGGTTGTCTCCGGGTTCCCGAACATCACACCAATCTTTTGGCGAATCTGGTTAATGAACAGGATGGTAGTGTTTGTTTTCGCAGACACGCCAGCGAGTTTGCGAAGTGCATGGCTCATGAGGCGAGCTTGAAGACCAACGTGCTGTTGATCCATCTCTCCTTCGATTTCTGCACGGGGGGTGAGTGCCGCAACTGAATCAACCACCACAAGCGAAACAGCGCCTGAACGCACCAACGTTTCTACAATCTCAAGTGCCTGCTCGCCATGATCCGGCTGTGAGATAAGCAAATCCTGCGTCTGTACGCCGATGCGTTTTGCGTATTCAGGATCCAGCGCATGCTCTGCATCTACATATGCCGCGATGCCCCCCTGCTTCTGTACTTCTGAAACAAGATGGAGTGCGAGCGTTGTCTTCCCCGAGCTTTCTGGCCCGTACACTTCAATAACGCGCCCGCGAGGGATACCGCCAACACCGAGAGCAAGGTCGAGCGAAATAGATCCGGAAGGGATGACGTCAACATCAACTTTGCGCGCTTCGCCAAGTTTCATAATTGCGCCGTCACCATATTTTTCCTGGATCTCTTTCACTGCGATATCAATATGACGATTATCTTTGCTCGTCATGTTTGGCTTTGGTTCTTTTTTGTAATCTTTTTTTACCATACAGATACCACGCTCCCTCAAGCGCAGTGGGTTATATATTACTGCTCATCTTGCTCTGCTTCTAATGTGTCAGCAGATACTGCCGTTGCTACGGGCGCGTATCCCATAGGTGGCGTTGTTGGCGAACCATCTGCTTGCACGTATACTTCACGCGGCTTTGCACCCTCGCCCGGGCCGATAATGCCCTTGTCTTCGAGGATATCTAAAAGGCGTGCCGCACGAGCATATCCAACGCGAAGACGTCGTTGGAGCAATGATGCTGACGCCTTGCCGGCATCGATCACTGTGCGCTTTGCTTCATCGTAGAGATCGTCCTCATCTGAACCGCCACCGCTTCCTTGCCCACCAGGACCACCGTGTGTTAATGAGTTGGTAAGCTCGGAGCTTAGTGGTTCGTTTTGTGAAAGATTTAATTCATCTGCTTGCTCGCGCAAGAATGCAACCACATCGTGCACCTCTTTTTCGGTCACCAGCGGTGCTTGTACGCGACGCAACTTTGCAGTATCACCAGACATGAAGAGCATGTCGCCACGGCCAAGTAATTTTTCTGCACCGCCCATATCAATGATCGTGCGTGAATCAATTTGGCTCGCTACCTGAAGTGCGATGCGAGACGTAATGTTGGCCTTAATAAGACCCGTGATAACTTCTACTGAAGGGCGTTGCGTCGAAAGGATAAGGTGGATGCCTACAGCACGGGACATCTGCGCAAGGCGTACAATCGCAGCTTCAACATCACGACCGAACGAGGACATAAGATCAGCCATTTCGTCGATCACGATGACAATAAACGGCATGATATCTCTTCCGTCGGCAACCATCTTACTGTTATATGAGAATAAATCCCGCGAACCCATTTTAGATAGTTGATCGTAGCGACGATCCATTTCGCTCACTGCCCACTTGAGCGCGCCCATCACTTTCTTTGTATCGGTGATCACTGGTGTGATGAGGTGCGGAATATCGTTATAGATAGAAAGTTCAACACGCTTTGGATCAACAAGAATAAGCTTCAGTGTTTCTGGGGAATGCTTGTACAACAACGAGAGCAAAATACCATTTACCATGACCGATTTACCCGTACCCGTAGCACCGGCAACGAGAAGATGTGGCATGCGCTCAAGATTCCCATAGACAGAGAGCCCTCCGACGTCGCGCCCGATGGCAAGCGGCAAGAACGATTTTCCACGCGCGTATTCGTCTGCTTCAAGCAGGTTGCGAAGACCAACGATTGCCGTCTTCTTATTGGGCACCTCAATACCCACAAGCGACTTGCCAGGAATAGGAGCTTCGATACGGATGGGGTGTGCCGCAAGTGCAAGCGCGAGATCGGGACCTAGCGCAGAGATCTTCGAAAGGCGAACGCCTACCGCGGGACGCATGGTAAATTGTGTAACCGTTGGCCCGATAGATACTTCTCCCATTTCTACTTCGATGCCAAAATTCGCAAGGGTGCGCTTGATAATATTCGCATTCGCCTGAATGTCTCCCGTGAGCGCTTGATCTTGGTCTTCAGAAAGTAGTTTAAGCGGCGGGAGATTCCACTTCCCAAGTTTTAAGTTCTTTATAACGAAACCCTTCTCTGGATTATCGTCGGTTCTCAATGTCTTCTCTTTCGGTGGCGCCGCTTGCTTTACTTCAGCGAGAGCTGGGAGCGGCTTCTGTTGTGATTCCTTTTGCGCGTTGCGAATAACAATTTCATCATCTTGCGGCACTTTTTCTTCTTCGGGTGCACGCATGAAAAGCGCCGAGAGCGGCACATTGAGTGCCAGCAGTATGGAGATACTAAGAAATGCCAGTAACACAATCAGTGAAGCAACAAAACCAATTGAGGAAAGCAGTGGGAAGCCGAGCACTACGCCTAAATATCCGCCCTGGATAATGCGATCATCGAAGGTGCCATCTCCTAAGATGTATAGAATGGCCAGCGTTGAGAGTACAAACGTAACCGTACCAACCACTGCGCTGATGGCAATATGGCGTGAAAGTGACTTCAAAAACGAGAGCCCAAGGAGTGCAAATGAGATAGGCACTAAAATATACCCCCATCCAAAGAGCATCCGTGAGGCGGAATCAATGAGTTCGCCCGCCGAGCCCGCCCGCCCAAGGAAGCTAAGTGTTACCACGACTGCAGTAATAAAGCTCAAAATGCCCCAAATACTGTTCTGGGTTTCTTGCGAGATATCAAACAGAGAGGAGCCGCCTTCATCGGACGACTTTTCGCGCTTTTTTCCGTTGCTTGGGCGAGCCATGAGTACTCCCAGTATACCGTTCTAAAACAAGAGAATGCAAGGCACATTGTCAACGTTTTTCCTCCTCTATACAGAAACCCCTCTCATCACGAGAGGGGTTTCTACTGCCTTTACACATTACTACGCAGTGACATCTTGTGCGGCATCATCAAGCTGTGCCAGTGGCTTGCCTTCTTGGCGAGCGCGGAGACCAGTACCAGCGGGGATGAGGCGGCCAATAATAACGTTTTCCTTGAGACCGCGCATGTGGTCTTCTTTGCCTGCGACTGCAGCATCGATGAGAACGCCGGCAGTCTGCTGGAATGAAGATGCGGACAAGAAGCTTTCAGTGGTAAGCGATGTTTTCGTAATACCCATGATGAGCTGTTCGTAGGTTGCCTCTTGCTTACCTTCTGCAAGCACGCGGTCGTTCTCTTCCAAAAGACGGCGGCGCTCCACAACATCGCCCGGCAAGAGATTGGTGTCGCCGGGGTTTATGATGCGCATACGGGAGAACATTTGACGGACGATGAGTTCGACGTGCTTGTCGTTGATGGTATCGCCGGTTGGGAAGTAAATGCTCTGTACTTCGCGCACAATATAGCGAGCCACGGAATCAATGTCTTTTGTGGTGTGATAGAGCTCGCGAAGATCCACGTGTCCTTCAGAAAGCTGTTGCCCGATAGCAACTAAGTCGCCCGCGGAAACCGCAACTGCGATATTTGGTGCTACGAAGTATTCGCGCTTTTCACCACTACCCGCAGTCTCGATGACAATAGCGCGCTGTTTACCTCGATCTTCCACTGCGAGAACGCGTCCGTCCACCTCACAAATAAGTGCCTTGAATTGTGGCGGACGAGCTTCAAAAATTTCTTCAACGCGCGGGAGACCCATGGTAATGTCGGCACCACCAGCGACACCACCACTATGGAAGGTGCGCATGGTCAGCTGAGTGCCCGGCTCACCAATGGCCTGTGCTGTGACAATGCCAACGGCCTCACCGATGGCTACCATAGTATTCTTTGAGAGGTCGTACCCATAACACGCGCGGCACACTCCTTGGCGAGACGAACATTTTACGAGCGAACGAATGCGGATGGAAGGGATTTTGTGCTCATCAACAACGCGCGAGAGAGCGCGGTCGATGACTGTCCCCTTTTTCGCAATCACTGTACCATCCCCTGAAACGACGTTTTCAGCAACGGTGCGACCCTTAACACGCTTACCAATAGATTCGCCGCTGAACTTGCTGTCCTCGGCATACATGACGTAGCCCTCTTTTTCCTTACAATCATCTTCGGTAATAACTACGTCTTGCGCAACGTCCACCAAGCGGCGAGTTAAATATCCAGCCGATGCAGTTTTCAAGGCAGTATCTACCAAGCCTTTACGTGCACCGTGTGTAGAGATGAAGTACTCCAGTGGCTCGAGGCCTTCCTTCAAAGAGTTCTTCGCCGGCAACTCAATAAGTTCACCAGACGGGTTTGCGAAAATACCACGCATGCCCATCATCTGGTCGAGCGTGCTCCAGTTACCACGAGACTTCGAATCTACCATAATGAATGCCGCATCTTGTGGGCCAAGTTGCTTCTTCACCAACGTAGAAAGCTTTGCTTTTGTGTTGCTCCAAATTTCAATAGCTTTCGAACGACGCTCATGCTCCGTAAGAAGACCTTCTTCGTACAGACGACGATTCTGCTCAATGAGCGTATCCGCCTCTGCGATAATTCCTGGCTTTTCCTTTGGAACACGGAGATCATCCATACCCCACGAGACACCAGAGATGGTCGCATAGTGGAACCCAAGATCCTTAATGCCGTCCAAAAACTGTACCGTTACATCCTCGCCATATTCTTCCCAGATAAATCCTTCAATAGATTTGAGGTCTGGCTTCGTGAGTGTTCGGTTAATAAATCCGAAGCCCTCTGGAAGCGATTTGTTGAAGATGATGCGGCCTGGAGTTGTTTCAATGATGCCCGGCTTCTCCGCCCATTCATGACGCCACTTTGTGTCAGTCGGCGCATACTCTGCTTTAATCTGTGCGCGCAAGCCAACCACGCCATTTTCATATGCAAGGAGCGTTTCTTCAAAAGAAGAGAAGAGCTTGCCCACGCCATGCGCGCCCGCGTCTACGCTCGTGAGATAGTAGCAGCCGAATGAGATATCATGACTTGCTACCGCGACTGGCTCACCTGTTGCGGGCTTCAAGATGCCGTGCGTTGAGAGCATGAGCTCTCGCGCTTCCTGTTGAGCTTCTTTGGTTAATGGCAAGTGTACGGCCATCTGGTCGCCATCGAAGTCTGCGTTAAACGCGTGCACCGGAACTGCGGGAAGCTGGATTGCTTTACCCTCAATGAGTGTCGGGCGGAATGCCTGCACGCCAAGACGGTGCAATGTAGGGGCACGGTTGAGTAAGACAAGCTTGTCTTTGATTGCTTCTTCCAACGCAGACCACACATCAGGAGTTTCTTGTTCAATGAGACGACTTGCCGACTTAATATTATGCGCCAATCCCTGACGAATCAGAATGCCGATCACGAATGGCTTGAAAAGCTCTAATGCCATGCGCTTTGGCAAACCGCACTCGCTCATAGAGAGCTTCGGACCAACCACGATAACCGAGCGGCCAGAGTAGTCGACGCGCTTTCCCAGCAAGTTCTGACGGAAGCGACCCTGTTTTCCTTTCAACATATCCGCAAGTGACTTGAGTGCACGCTTTTGGCCGGTTGTTGCGGCAGTTGTTGCAGTACCGCGGCGCATTGCGTTATCGATAAGTGCGTCAACGGCTTCCTGCAACATACGCTTTTCGTTCTTCGTAATAACATCTGGGGCCTTCAACTCAAGCAGGTGCTTGAGACGATTATTACGATTGATAACGCGGCGGTACAAATCGTTCAAATCAGATGTTGCGAAACGGCCACCGTCCAGTGGAACCATCGGACGAAGTGATGGCGGGATCACTGGCAAGATCGTTATGATCATCCACTCGGGGCGGATGCTTGCCTTCATCATGCCACGGACCAATTTTAAGCGACGAGCAATTTTCTTGAGCTCAACTGGATTAACTTCTTCTTTGTATTCATGTTCAACCTCTACAGCAAGTTGAGAGAGATCAAGTGTCTCCAAGAGACGGCGTACACCTTCTGCGCCGATGCCTGCCTCAAACACTTCTCCGTACTTCATGGAGAGATCGCGATACTCTAATTCTGAAAGGATTTGGTGAACGCGAAGATTCTTGAGGTTGATGCGCTCGCGCTCTTTAAGCTCTTTGAGACGCAGCTGCTCTTCAGTGTTGTCAGTATCTTTGAGCTTGGATTTAAATTCCTGCTCTACGCGCTTCATGGCTTCAGTCTTGAGGTCATTGTTAACACGCATCACGATGTATGACGCAAAGTAAATAACTTTTTCAAGCTCTGGCAATGACACGCCCAAGATACCAGCAACTTTCGAAGGAAGACCGCGCAAGAACCAAATGTGTGCCACTGGTGTCGCCAGCTTAATATGCCCCATGCGCTCGCGACGCACGACGGCGCGTGTTACCTCAACGCCACAGCGATCACAGATAATGCCCTTGTAGCGAATGCGCTTGTACTTACCACAGTAACACTCCCAGTCTTTTGTAGGGCCGAAGATTGATTCAGAGAACAATCCTTCACGCTCTGCTTTCTGGGTACGATAGTTAATAGTTTCTGGTTTTGTGACCTCACCATATGACCACGACAGAATATCTTCTGGTGATGCGAGGGTGAGGCGAATGTATGAGAGATCCATAAATGTAGTGTAAGGAAGTTAATTACTGTTCGATAAGTTCCACATTGAGACCGAGACCTTTAATTTCCGAGACCAACACTTTAAAGGATTCGGGGAGATGCGGTGCCACGATATCTTCACCATTGACGATCGACTCATACGTCTTGGCGCGGCCGAGAATGTCGTCCGACTTAATCGTGAGCATTTCCTGCAAGGTATGCGCGGCGCCATATCCTTCAAGCGCCCACACTTCCATTTCACCAAAGCGCTGACCACCAAACTGTGCCTTACCACCAAGTGGCTGCTGCGTGATAAGTGAGTATGGACCGATAGAGCGCATGTGCAGCTTATCTTCCACCATGTGGATGAGCTTCATGAAGTAGGTCACACCAACGTGACTCTTCTGATCAAACGGGATACCTGTCTTCCCGTCGAAGAGTTGCATCTTTCCATCTACGGGAAGGCCAGCTTTCTTAAGTTCTTCCTTGATAATATCTTCAGTAGGGCCCGCCATCGCAGGAATTGCCGCCTTATAGCCTTGTGTCTTTGCGGCGATCGCCATGTGCGATTCGAGCACTTGGCCGATGTTCATACGAGAAATAATACCGAGTGGTGAAAGGACGATGTCTACCGGAGTACCGTCAGCCAAGAACGGCATGTCTTCTTCGGGCAGAATAATAGCGATAACACCTTTGTTACCGTGGCGTCCGGCGAGCTTATCACCCACTTGGATTTTGCGAAGCTGCGCCACAGAAACTTGAATGCGCTTAATGACGCCCGCATCGAGTTTATCGCCTTCATCGCGAGAGAACGTCTTTACCGCGACAACGCGGCCTTCTTTGCCGTAATCAATGCGCAATGAAGAGTCCTTCACATCACGACTCTTCTCACCGAAGATGGCGCGCAAGAGGCGCTCTTCAGCAGTAAGATCATTTTCACCCTTCGGAGAAATTTTACCTACAAGGATATCCTGCGAACGAACTTCTGCACCGATGCGCACGACGCCATCCGCGTCGAGATCTGCGAGACGCTCCATGGCGACGTTCGGAATGTCGTAGGTAGTCAATTCAGGACCAAGCTTTGTTTCACGCACGTCTGACGCATACTCATCAATGTGGATGGATGACAACACATCTTCTTTTACAAGGCGCTGTGAGAGCACGATAGCGTCTTCGTAGTTCGCGCCTAAGAATGACATATAGGCGACTACGAGATTTTTACCAAGCGCAAGCTCGCCATCTTCAGTCGAAGGACCATCGGCGAGCACTTCGCCCTTCTTTACCTTCTGTCCTTTTTCTACAATAGCGCGCTGGTTAATACAGGTTACTGCGTTAGAGCGAACGAATTTAAGAAGCTCAAATGAGTGTTCCTTGCCCTTTTCCGTAGTGAGCACAATGTGTCGAGAATCAACTTCAGTAATCGTGCCACTCTCTGGAGCAACGACCACGAGTCCCGAATCGACGGCGACACGGCCCTCAAGGCCAGTACCTACGTACGGAGATTCAGTGGTGATAAGCGGCACCGCTTGGCGCTGCATGTTTGAACCCATCAACGCACGGTTTGCATCATCATGTTCCAAAAATGGGATGAGTGACGTGGAAACCGAAAACTGCTGACGTGGCGATATGTCAATATAATCAACGTCTTCAATAGCAACCGTTGAAGGCTCCCCGTGCATGCGCGCCATGATTTTGCCGTTTGCACCAACAAGCTTTCCTGTTTTATCAATGGCAGAACCGGCCTGCGCAATAATGTGACGCTCTTCCTGCACTGCGTCCATATACTCGATCTCTTCGGTCATTTTTCCTTTCACTACTTTTACATATGGGGTAAGGATAAAGCCAAGCGGAGAAATTTTCCCATATAGCGCAAGATGACCTACGAGGCCGATGTTTGGACCTTCTGGAGTTGCAATTGGACAAATGCGCCCGTAGTGCGAAGGGTGCACGTCGCGGACTTCAAAGCTCGCTCGCTCGCGAGTTAAACCGCCAGGGCCCATAGCAGACAGACGACGCTTGTGCTCGAGCTCGGACAGTGGATTGTGCTGATCCATGAATTGCGAGAGTTGGCCCGAAGAGAAGAATTCTTTCAGCGCTGCAACGAACGGGCGTGCATTAATAATCTGAGATGGCAAAACGCCGTCAGTTGTTTCCAACGTACTCATGCGATCCTTAATGTTGCGCTCCATGCGTGCGAAAGCGATGCGCAAACGATCTTGGAGCAATTCGCCAAGCGTCTTCACGCGACGATTACCAAGGTGATCGATGTTATCAGGGCGCGCGTGTGAATCATTGTTGAGGCGAATAATTTCGCGAACAATAGAAACGACGTCTTCCGTGCGGAGAATGCGATTCTCACGAACATCAACGTCAAGTTTCTCGTCAAAGCGAGCGTTCATACGGAAGCGACCAACCTTTGAGAGATCGTAGCGGGCCGTATTGAAGAACATGTTATGCACCATCTGGCGGGCAGTATCTGCAGTTGCAGGATCACCCGGGCGGATACGTTTATAGAGCTCAATAAGGCCTTCTTCTTCGGTTGAGGAAGGATCTTGGAGAATACTCGCCAAGATATATTTCATGTGCTCATCGGTATCTACGTCGGCGAAGAGCTTTTTAATCTCGTCGTCTTTTGCGACACCGCAGGCGCGAAGAAGCGCGGTTACGGGGACCTTGCGCTTGCGATCAATGCGCACCGAGATAACCCCGTCAAATCCAGTTTCAAATTCCAACCACGCACCACGTGATGGAATCAATTTTGCGCCAAAGAAACGCTTGTAGCGACTGGTGCGCGAAAGGGAGAAAAACACGCCTGGGCTACGAATAAGCTGTGAGATCACGACACGCTCAACGCCATTGATGATAAATGTACCGCGGGGCGTCATGAGCGGGATATCGGCGATAAAGAGTTCTTGCTCACGCTGTTCGCCGGTGCGCTTATTGCGCACGCTAATCTTCATTTTGAGAGGTGCCTCGTACGAGATATTCTTTGCAGTCGATGTGCGTTCGTCATACTTTGGCTCATCGATACGAAAATCTAAAAATGAGAGCTCGAGCTCTTTGCCTGTCCAGTCCTCAATCGGAGAAACGTCATGGAGAAGCTCTTTTAATCCAGTTCGCAAGAACCACTCATACGAATCCAATTGGACCTGTACTAGGTGTGGTGGATCGTATTGATGGAGAGGATATTTTGAGAATACTTTTCGTGCTGCCATACGTTGAAAATGGTGCGGAACCCACGCATGCGGTGTGGTGCACAGCGCACTGCAGGGCCCCTATAAAACGAAATAGACACGGCCAGAGATGTGGTCGTGCATAAGGGATCCAGTAATTATTGAGTTTTTATCATCCAAACGACTTGTTTGCTCAGAAGTGTTGGGGACGATGGACAACACAACCTCTGCAAAAACGCACGCGAAGACGCAGATCCTGCGCCGCGTTCCTTTACGTCGCTGCCTCCCTGGCCTTGAGTGACTCTATCGCTGACTTCCAGGTATATGCCATTCTATACGGTAGTGTATTTTTGTCAAGCAAGCCCTCCTTAAGCTCAATGTCAAGGGATTTCGGGTCAACGGCGTGCAGTTCAAAAAAGGCTCGCATCCCCCGCACAAGGTCAGTATCAAATGTACGAGTAACTGAAATATCAACCTTAGCAACAATGGCCAGCTCTCCCCCGCGAGAAAGTGTGGCGTGAAAAGTGTGTGGGTCTGTAAATGTAAGCGAAAGGGTGTGGACCATATACTATGAATAGCGCTTCATGCTCTGTACAAGTCCGAGGCCAACCATCATAGAAAGCATGTGGCTGCCACCGTAGCTAAGAAACGTAAGCGGGATACCCGTAACTGGCAGGAGGCCAACATTTACACCCGCGCCAATAAAGACATGCATGCCTATCACTGCCGCGAAGCCGACAGTAAAGAGGCGCACAAAATTATGCTGTGCGCGCTCACCAATACTAAGAATGCGTAGTAAGACAATGCTGATAAGCACGAGGAGTACCACGAGCCCAACAAGGCCAAACTGCTCTCCAATCGCAGAGAATATGAAGTCATTATGCGCCTCGGGGAGAAACCCAAGTGTTGCTTGTGTGCCCTCTCCCCACCCCTTACCAAAGAGGCCGCCAGAGCCAAGCGCAATTTTCGACTGAATAATATTGTACCCATATCCCTGTGGATCAGCATACGGATTAATAAACGCGAGAATACGCTCCTTTTGATACGACGCGAGCGCAAAGAGCCACGCAGTATACGCACCGACCGCCATGAATGCACCAAAGAGAAATAGGTGATCTCGTCTGATGCCGGCCGCAAGAAGCATGATAAACCACACAGAAGCAAGGATGACCGCAGAGCCTAAGTCTGGCTGTAAGAGAATGAGTCCGAGTGGGATAGCGACATATACTCCAGCGCCAATAATGTAGCGAATATCATGAAGATATACGTGACGCTGTGAAAGATATTTTGCCATCAATACTACCAGCGCAATCTTCATGAGTTCAGACGGCTCAAACGTGAGTGGCCCAATTGCGATCCATGCGCTTGAGCCACGAACCGCCGGGAACACGAGCGCGATAAGGAGAAGTGAAACACCGATGCCGTATAGCAACAACACTGGCGCTGAATGATTCTTTAAATAGCGCCAATTCACCCATGAAAGTGACGCCATAACACCAAGCCCAAAGAGCCAGAATAAAACGTGGCGCGTAAAAAACGTGCTTTCAGTGCCCACAATGCCAGCCATAGATACGATACTGATAACGCCAATAGCAATAAGCGCCGTTGTTAACGGAGCATCAAGCGGGTCGACCCATGCACGAAAAGCGCTAGTAAGGAATTTGGAAACGTTCGGGCGATGTATCATACGTTTCGAGAAATGCATCGTTTGCGAGTGCGTTCGTAGAAAGGAATGTACGTACGCGTACTGGAGGACGCACGAGAGGTCCGCGCCAACTTACCGTAAAGAGACGCTCTGAACCACTGCTTAATGTGCGCAGATTAGTGCTACCAGCGCCAACAAGTGCTTCGGTAGCATCGTATAATAAGACCGCCACATCAACGCGATCTAATTGATACGGTGACGCATTGCGCACCACGCCACGCGCCTCTACAACAACGCCGGGGCGAGGATTTAGCACAAGTGATTCATCTTGTACCTGTATATCAATGCCGACTTCTTGTGGGCGCACTTTACGCCAGATTACTTCTTGTACCGTAACAGTTGCCGATACATTCGCTTGCGGGGCACTGTCAAGGTGATGCGCTACAAAAAAGGTTTGCTGTGGTAATCCGTACGCAACGCCGGAGATTTTTTGTGAAAAGACGCCGTCAGAAGAAGTGATAGCAATGTCATATTCAATGCGCTCGGCGCCATATATACTATTTGTATTTTCAAAAGAAGCAAGAATGTCGTATCCGCCATCAGCGGGGACAAGAAGTGCTGGTGCGACAGTGAGTGGTTCAATAACCGGATCACAAAGCTTACCACATGCCACGCCACAATCGACGCCATCTTCCGACCCATTCTGGACACCGTCAGTGCACGTAGGAGTCACGGTATTAAATGAACGGATACCGAAACCAATGCCCCCAATGATGAGAGCATAGATCGCGAGAATGAGAATCCGCTTGAGGTGGCGCGGCATGTCTGTAGTATACGCTACCAACATAAAAACGCCAGAAATCTGGCAGCTACCTACTTTCGCCGGAAGAGTCCGACTATCATGGGCCTTGCAGGATTTCACTTCTGAGTTCGGAATGGGATCAGGTGGGACACCTACAGTATAGCTGCCAAGTTTCTGGCGTTTGTATGTTACGTGGAACGGTTTTGTGTTGTTTGTTTTATAAGAGACCAGTGGTCTTTTGCGAAGATTCGATCCATTAGGAGTTCTCGGCTCAACACCTCTCGGTGCGTACACCTGAACCCTATCAACCTTGTAGTCTACAAGGGATCTCAACGATACCTCATCTTGGGGCCTGCTTCGCGCTTAGATGCTTTCAGCGCTTATCAGTACCGGATATAGCTACCCAGCGTTGCCCTTGGCAGGACAGCTGGTACACCAGAGATCCGTTCATTCCGGTCCTCTCGTACTAGGAACAACCCCCCTCAAGTATCTACGCCCACACCAGATATGAACCAACCTGTCTCACGACGGTCTGAACCCAGCTCACGTACCCTTTTAATTGGCGAACAGCCAAACCCTTGGGGCCTTCTTCAGTCCCAGGATAGGGCGAGCCGACATCGAGGTGCCGAACACTGCCGTCGCTGTGAACGCTCGGGCAGTACCAGCCTGTTATCCCCGGAGTAGCTTTTATCTGTTGATCTTCACCGCTCCTACGAGCAAGTGTCGGTTCACTAGGTCCTGCTTTCGCATCTGCGCGACACATCCGTCTTGCAGTTAAGCTGGCTTGTGCCTTTACACTATCGCTCCGATGTCCATCCGGAGCTAGCCAACCTTGATGAACGCCTCCATTACTTTTTAGGAGGCTAGTGCCCCACCAAAACTGC